>JAFAFF010000196.1 GCA_023423605.1 Pseudomonadota bacterium | reverse complement strand
ACGTGACCACCAGCGGCAAGGCGACGGTGACCATGCCGGCATCGGCCACCCTGAGCGTGACCCACAAGGTCAACGATCGCTGGACCGTGATGGGCGACGTCAGCCGCACCGCATGGTCCACCGCGTTTGACCAGGTCACCATCGATTACGCCTCCAGCCAGCCTGATTCGGTGCTGGAATTCGGTTACCGCGACACCACCTTCGTGTCGCTGGGTACCGATTACAAGCTGAGCGACACCGTGACCCTGCGTGGCGGCATCGCGCTGGACCAGACGCCGACCACCGACGCACACCGCGACGTGCGCGTGCCGGATACCAGCCGCAAGTGGCTGTCGCTGGGCGTGGGCTGGAATCCGTCGGAGAACGTCGAGTACAACCTGGGCTACACCCACCTGTTCACCAGCGATCCGACCGTGGCCATCGGCCCGACCACCAACAACCAGGGCAATTCGCTGGCGGGCAAGTACAAGGTCCGTGGCGACGTGCTGGCGGTGTCGATGCAGTACAAGTTCTGATCCACGCGGGAACGCGTGACGGCAGGACCAGGAGCCCCGCGCAAGCGGGGCTTCTTTTTGGGTGACGACGAACAGGGCTGCGGCGACAATGGGCGATGGATCTTTCCGACTCCGCCCTGCAGCTTGAAACAGTCGCCAACGTGGCAGCCGCCCTGTCGATCCTGCTGGCAGGACGTAACAGCGTGCATGGCTGGTGGATGAGCATCGTCGCCGGCGTGATGTTCGCACTGGTCTTCGTGCAGGCGCGGCTCTATGGCCAGGTGGCCCTGCAGGGCTTCTTCATCATCGTGGGCGCGCTGGGCTGGTGGCAATGGCTGCGGGGCGACGCCGGTGTGCCCTTGCGGATCAGCAGGACATCAACCAGCCTGTGGCCATGGCTTCTGCTGGTGGCGGTGGCGGGTACGCTGGGCCAGGGGTGGGTGCTTTCGCACTACACCGATGGCCAGGCACCGTACGTGGACGCGGCGATGCTGGTGCTGAGCATGATCGGCCAGCTGATGATGATGCGGCGCAAGCTGGAGTGCTGGTGGGTATGGCTGCTGGTGAACAGCATCGCGATCCCGTTGTACTACAGCAGCGGCCTGTACGTGACGGCCGCACTGTACGTGGGCTACTGGATCAACTCGGTGGTGGCAATACGCCACTGGCGCAGGTTGTTGGAGCGGGAGGCGCGCTGAAGCGCGCCATTCCAGACCAGGGCAACGGCCCGGCAGGGAGGTGCCCGGCAGCCGTCCCCACAGGCGCGGGGGCGACTCATGCCGCACACGCGCCTGCATGGCTACCCATTCCATCCGGGCAGCCGCGCGATCCCTGCGCGGCCCGGCCGGGTCAGGGTCAATCGCCCAGGGTCAGCAGCGATGCATTGCCACCGGCAGCGGTGGTGTTCACCGTAACGGTCTTTTCGGTGGCGAAGCGCAGCAGGTAGTGCGGACCACCGGCCTTGGGGCCGGTACCGGACAGGCCCTGGCCGCCGAACGGCTGCACGCCGACCACCGCACCAATCTGGTTGCGGTTGACGTATACGTTGCCGACATGGACACCTGACGTGATGCGGTCCACCGTCTCGTCGATGCGCGAATGCACGCCCAGGGTGAGGCCGTAGCCGGTGGCATTGATCTGCTCGATGACCGTATCCAGCTGGTCGCCCTTCCAGCGGATCACATGCAGCACCGGTCCGAAGATTTCGCGATGCAGCTGGCCCAGATCCTTCAGTTCATACGCGCGCGGTGCGAAGAACGTGCCGTGGGCGGCCTCGTCGGACAGCTCCGCAGCGGCAATCAGGCGTGCCTCGCGATCCATGCGCGTGGCATGTTCCTGCAGGACAGCCAGCGCATCGGCGTCGATCACCGGGCCGACATCGGTGGACAGCAGGCCGGGATCGCCGACCTTCAGTTCCTTCATGGCACCGGCCAGCATCGTCATCACC
The DNA here is from genome assembly GCA_023423605.1 of Pseudomonadota bacterium. Lineage (GTDB taxonomy): Bacteria > Pseudomonadota > Gammaproteobacteria > Xanthomonadales > Xanthomonadaceae > Stenotrophomonas. The sequence continues at coordinate 2,537 of JAFAFF010000196.1, read as the reverse complement.
TTGTCGGCGATGTCATCCTGCACGAACAGCACGCGCGCAGCCGAGCAGCGCTGGCCGGCGGAGGTGAAGGCCGAACCGATGGCGTCCTTGACCAGTTGTTCCGGCAGCGCCGAGGAATCGGCGATGAAGGCGTTCTGGCCGCCGGTTTCGGCGATCAGTACACCGATGGCGGCGTCGCGTGCCGCCATCGCGCGGTTGATCGCACGAGCCGTATCGGTACCGCCGGTGAAGGCCACGCCGGCCACGCGCGGATCGGTGGTGAGCGCCGCGCCGACGGTGGCACCGTCGCCCGGCAGGAACTGCACCACATCGGCCGGCACGCCGGCGTCGTGCAGCAGCTTCACCGCGTAGTAACCGATCAGGTTGGTCTGTTCGGCAGGCTTGGCGATCACGCTGTTGCCGGCGGCCAGCGCGGCAGCGACCTGGCCCAGGAAGATCGCCAGCGGGAAGTTCCACGGGCTGATGCAGACGAACACGCCACGACCGTGCAGCTGCAGTTCGTTGGATTCACCGGTCGGGCTCGGCAGGGTTTCGGCCTGCCCGAACTGTTCGCGTGCCTGCTTTGCGTAGTACCGCAGGAAGTCGACCGCCTCGCGTACTTCGGCCACGCCATCGGGCAGGCTCTTGCCGGCCTCCTTCACGCACAGCGCCATGAACTCGGCCATGCGCGCCTCCAGCTGGTTGGCGGCGTGTTCCAGGATGGCCGCGCGGCTGGCGGCCGGCGTGCGGTTCCAGCCAGGCTGCGCCGCCACGGCGTTGGCCAGCGCCTTCTGCACGGTGGCCGCATCGGCGGCCTGCCAATGGCCCACCACCTCGCGGTTGTCGGCCGGGTTGGTCACCGGCTGCGCTGCGCCGCCCACCGTGGCTCCCGGCACCAGCGGCATCGCCTGCCACGGCTTGATGGCACCGTTGAGCTGCCCGGCAAGGGCGCGCAGTTCATTGTCGTTGGCCAGGTTGATGCCCATGGAGTTGTTCCTGTCGTGGTTCTGGCTGCGCAGCAGGTTCACCGGCAGCGGGATCTTGGGGTGCGGGATCGAATCGAACGAGGCCACCATCTCGACCGGGTCGCGGACCAGGTCGGCGATGGCCACGCGGTCATCGGTGATGCGGTTGACGAAGCTGGAATTGGCGCCGTTTTCCAGCAGGCGGCGCACCAGATAGGGCAACAGGTCTTCGTGCGAACCGACCGGCGCGTAGACGCGGCAGGGCAGGCCCAGACGGTCGGCCGGCACCACTTCGGCATACAGGTCATCACCCATGCCGTGCAGCTTCTGGTGCTCGTACACGCCGCCCCGGGCGATGGTGCGGATCGCGGCGATGGTGTGCGCGTTGTGGGTGGCGAACATCGGGTAGATCGCATCGGCGTGCCCGAACAGGCGTTTGGCGCAGGCCAGGTAGGACACGTCGGTATTCTGCTTGCGGGTGAAGACCGGATAGCCCGGATAGCCTTCGATCTGCGCGCGCTTGATTTCCGCGTCCCAGTACGCGCCCTTGACCAGCCGTACCTGCAGGCGCCGGCCGTTGCGGCGGGCCATGTCGGCCAGGAAATCGATCGTATACGGCGTACGCTTCTGGTACGCCTGCACCACCACGCCGAAACCATCCCAACCGGCCAGCGACGCATCCGAGAACACCGCTTCGATGATGTCCAGCGACAGCTCCAGGCGGTCGGCTTCCTCGGCATCGACCGTGCAACCGATGCCATAGCGCCTGGCCAGCTGTGCCAGTTCCAGCACGCCCGGCACCAGTTCGTGCAGCACGCGCTCGCGCTTGGCATGTTCGTAGCGCGGATACAGCGCCGACAGCTTGATGGAGATGCCCGGCGCGTCGTTGATGTCGCCGTCCGTGCGGCCACCGCGCGCGGCATGGTCGCCACCGATGGCATGGATGGCGCGACGATAATCCTCCAGGTAACGCAGCGCGTCCTTCATGGTCAGCGCGCCTTCGCCCAGCATGTCGAAGGAGTAGCGGTAGCTGGCGTTGTCGCCCTTGTGCGAACGCGCCAGCGCTTCATCGATGGAGCGGCCCATCACGAACTGGTGGCCCATGATCTTCATCGCCTGGCGCACGGCCAGCCGGATCACCGGCTCGCCCACGCGGCCGACCAGGCGCTGGAATGCGCCGCGTGCGTCGGCGCGGGTGGCATCGTTGATCCGCACCAGCCTGCCGGTCAGCATCAGGCCCCAGGTGGAGGCATTGACCAGCACCGAATCGCTGCCGCCAAGGTGCTTCTTCCAGTCCGCATCGGCCAGCTTGTCGCGGATCAGCCTGTCGGCGGTGTCCTGGTCCGGAATGCGCAGCAGCGCCTCGGCCACGCACATCAGCAGCACGCCTTCCTCGCTGCCCAGGTCGTACTGGCGCATGAAGGCCTCGATGGCGCCCTGGTCCTTGGCACGCACCCGCACCCGGGCCACCAGATCGGCGGCCAGGGCCTGCACCTGGGCCTGCTCGTCGGCCGGCAGGCGTGCCTGGGCCAGCAGTTCGGTGACGTGGGATGCCTCGTCCTTCAGCCAGGCATCGGTGATGGCCTGGCGGAG
>JAFAFF010000192.1 GCA_023423605.1 Pseudomonadota bacterium | reverse complement strand
TGGACTGGACCTGGCTGCAGGAACGTTCGCCGCTGATCTCGATGGGCTGGTTCCCGGAAAGCGGCATCATCGAACACGACTGGATGGGCTACAACGAGGCGATGATCGTCTACATCCTGGCGCTGGGCTCGCCATCGCATCCGGTCAGTCCGGACGCATGGACGGTATGGACGCGCACCTACGACAACGACTGGGGCGTATACCAGGGCCAGGAATACCTGTCCTTCGGGCCGTTGTTCGGGCACCAGTACAGCCACGTCTGGATCGATTTCCGTGACATCCAGGATGCCTACATGCGCGAGCGCGGCAGCACCTATTTCCTCAACAGCCGTTCGGCCGCGCTGGCCCAGCGCGAATACGCCATCGACAATCCGATGGACTGGAAGGAATACGGCCAGAACGTGTGGGGGCTGACCGCCAGCGACGGGCCGCAGAACACCAGCCAGGAATATCGCGGCGAGCAACGCCAGTTCCGCCATTATTCTTCGCGCGGTGCCGGCCTGCGCGAGAATTTCGACGATGGCACCATCGCGCCGACCGCGGCGATCTCCTCCATCGTCTTCGCGCCGGAAGAAGTAATCCCGGCCACCGTTGAAATGCACAAGCGGTTCGGCGATTACATCTATTCCAGTTACGGATTCCTGGATTCCTTCAATCCCAGCTTCAACTACGACATTCCGCTGAAGACCGGGCGCATGGTGCCCGACCGTGGCTGGGTGGCCAGTGATTACATCGGCATCGACCAGGGCCCGATCCTGACGATGATCGCGAACTACCGCAATGATTTCGTCTGGGAAGTGATGAAGAAGAACCCGCACATCCGCAAGGGGCTGGAACGTGCCGGCTTCAGCGGTGGCTGGCTCACCCCGGAAGGGGAGCAGCAGCCGTTGCAGCTGGAGAAGGACGAGAAGGCCGCCGCCGCCCGTGCGGGCGGCATCGCCGAATCGCGGGCGGCGGCGGCACAGGAACAGAAGAATGCACGTCGCAACAACAGTGCCGGCAAATAAGCCGGTGGCACCGTGGACCCTGGCCGCCAGGCTGCGGCGCTGCGTGCTGCCGTTGCTGGCAGTGCTGGCGCTGTCGGCCTGTGCGCGCAGCGAGGAGGGCACCACGGTGCGCTTCTGGGCCATGGGCCGCGAAGCCGAAGTGGTGGCCGAGCTGATCCATGAGTTCGAGGCGGAAAATCCGGGCATCACGGTGGATGTGCAGAACATCCCGTGGACGGCCGCGCACGAGAAGCTGCTGACCGCCTTTGCCGCCGACGGATTGCCGGACATCTGCCAGCTCGGCAACACCTGGATTCCGGAATTCGCCGAGCTCGGCACGCTGGAACCGCTGGCACCGTATGTGCAACGCTCCACCGTGGTGCAGCCGGCCGATTACTTCCAGGGCATCTGGGACACCAACGTCATCCATGGCGAAGTCGTCGGCGTGCCCTGGTATGTGGACACCCGCCTGCTGTACTACCGCAAGGACCTGCTGGCACAGGCAGGCCACGATCATCCACCGCGCAGCTGGGCCGAATTCGAGCAGCAGATGGCCGACATCAAGGCGATGCAGGGGCCGAACCGCTATGCGGTGCTGATGCCGATCAATGAGTTCGAGCAGCAGCTGTCGTTCGCGCTGCAGCAACCCGATCCGCTGCTGCGTGATGATGATACCCGCGGCAATTTCCGCAGCGAAGGTTTCCGCCGCACGCTGGGCTTCTACGCCAACATGTTCGAGAAGGGCTGGGCACCGAAGATGTCCGAGACGCAGATCTCCAACGTGTGGGACGAGTTCTTCCGCGGCTTCAACGTGTTCTATATTTCCGGGCCCTGGAACATCCGCGAGTTCCGCAAGCTGGAGCCGAAGGCATTGGCCGGGCAATGGGGCACCGCACCGTTGCCGGGTCCGGACGGGCCCGGGGCTGGCATTGCCGGCGGCACCAGCCTGGTGATCTTCCGTGGTTCACAGCGAAAGGAGGCGTCATGGAAGCTGATCGAATTCCTTTCGCGGCCAGCCATCCAGGCCCGCTTCCATTCCGTCATCGGCGATCTGCCGCCACGCCGCAGTACCTGGGAAGCGCCGTCGCTGGCCGATGATCCGCTGGCGGCGGCGTTCCGCGACCAGCTGGAGCGCGTGAAGCCGACGCCGAAAGTACTGGAGTGGGAACGTATCGTGCAGGAAATGCGCATCGTTACCGAAAAAGTGGTACGTGGTGGGCAGGCTCAGGATGCGGCGGTGGCCGAACTGGATGATCGCGTGGACAAGGTGCTGGCCAAGCGCCGCTGGATGCATGAACAGGCACGACAGCGTGATGCTTCGGCGTCCTCTTCCGGCAGGAATGCCGCCGTGGTGGAAGGAGGCCTGCCATGAGCCGTACCTCGCTCGCCGGCTGGATGTTCGCCGCACCGGCGATCATCGTGCTCGGGGTGTTCTTCGGGCTGCCGGTGGCATCGGCGCTGGCACTGAGCATCACCGATTTCGACCTGTATTCGCTGGCCGACAGCAGCAACCTGCGTTTTGTCGGCCTGGGCAACTACGTCGACCTGCTGCAGACGCCGATGTTCTGGAAATCGCTGTGCAACACCACGTATTTCGTGGTGATCGGCGTGCCGTTGTCGATTGCGGTGTCGCTGGGCGCGGCCATCCTGCTCAACGCACCGGCCGCGCGCTTCAAGGCGCTTTTCCGCACGGCGCTGTTCGCCCCGGTTGTCACCACCCTGGTCGCCGTGGCGGTGATCTGGCGTTACCTGTTCCACACCAGCTACGGCCTGGTGAACTATGGCCTGGGCCAGATCGGCATCGATCCGGTGGACTGGCTGGGCGATCCGCGCTGGGCCATGCCGACCATCATGCTGTTCGCGGTGTGGAAG
>JAFAFF010000102.1 GCA_023423605.1 Pseudomonadota bacterium | reverse complement strand
CCGCTGCGCGGAAATGCCCCAGCCGGGCAGAGCCCGGCACAACGCGAGGACCGGGCAGAGCCCGGTGCCGCGGTGACAGCATCAGGCCGCCTGCTGAGAACCCGATGGCTACTGCGAGTCACCGCCGCGATAACCCGCCGAACGCTGTTCCTCGGTATCGAAGTCGTGCACGGTGATGGCTTCCTGGGTGATCGCACGCAACTCTTCCAGCAGGGTGCGTTCGTCCTGGGTCAGCACGCCTTCGGCGACGGCCTCATCCAGCTGCTTGTTGTAATCCAGCGCTTCGATGCCCTTGCTCTTGAGTGCCTTCAGGAACTTGCGCTCCACAGGCTCGGCCATGATCGCCTTGGCCAGGTAGCTGTTGATGCGGCCACCGGGGTTGTTCTCGCACGGCGTCAGGAACACGCCATGGGCGAGGCGGTCACGGGCTTCGTTCGGGGCCATCAGCAGGGCGGCGACACGGCGGCTCAGGCGATCGCCCGGGGCTTCGGCACGACGACCGAGCGGGAAGATCAGCGCCCACATCAGCCAGCCGATCGGACGGATGGGGAAGTTGCGCAGCGCGGCCGACAGCGATTCCTCGATCTTGTGCACGCTGTCATGGAACGCCCAGGCCAGCAGCGGCTGGTCGGCCTGTGGCGCGCCTTCGTCGTGGTAACGCTTGAGCATGGCGCTGGTCATGTAGACATGGCTCAGCACATCACCCAGGCGCCCGGACAGCGACTCCTTGAACTTCAGCTTGCCGCCGAGGGTCATCATCGAGATATCGGCCATCAGCGCCAGGTTGGCCGAGTAGCGGTCCAGCTTGCGGAAATAACGACGGGTGTAGGCATCGCCCGGAGCGGCACCGAAGCGTGCCCCGGTCAGGCCGAACCAGAATGACCGCACGGCATTGGAGATTCCGTAGCGGATATGCCCGAACAGGCTGTGATCGAACGCTTCCAGGCCGGCCTTGCGATCCGGATCCTGCGCGGACTTCATTTCCTTCATCACCCACGGATGGCACAGGATGGCGCCCTGGCCGAAGATCAGCAGACTGCGCGTCATGATGTTCGCGCCTTCCACGGTGATGGCGATGGGTGCAGCCTGCCAGCTGCGGCCGGCGAAGTTGCGCGGGCCCAGGATGATGCCCTTGCCGCCGATGACATCCATCACGTCGGAAATGACCTCACGGCTCATGCTGGTGCAGTGGTACTTGGCGATTGCCGACGGTACCGATGGCACATCGCCGCGATCCACCGCCGCGGCGGTGGCCTGCGACAGCGCGCTGATCTTGTAGGCCTTGCCGCCGATGCGGGCCAGGGCTTCTTCCACACCCTCGAAGCGACCGACCGACAGGCCGAACTGCTTGCGGATGCGCGCATAGGCACCGGTAACCGCAGCGCCCGCCTTGGCACCGCCGCTGGCGGTGGACGGCAGGGTGATGGAACGACCGACAGCCAGGCATTCGTTGAGCATGTTCCAGCCCTTGCCGGCCATCGCTGCGCCGCCGATCAGTTGGGTCAGCGGAATGAACACGTCCTTGCCCTTGATCGGCCCGTTCTGGAACGGCGAATTGAGCGGGAAGTGGCGACGTCCGATCTCCACGCCGGCGGTATCGCGCGGCAGCAGGCCCAGGGTGATGCCGATATCGCGCGTATCGCCGATCAGGCCGTCCGGATCGTACATGCGGAATGCCATGCCGATCAGCGTGGCCACCGGGGCCAGCGTGATGTAGCGCTTGTCGAAGGTGAGCCTGACGCCAAGGACCTGCTCGCCATTCCAGTCGCCATGGCAGACGATGCCGTAATCGGGAATGGAGGTGGCGTCGGAACCGGCGAACGGGCCGGTCAGGCCGAAGCAGGGCACCTCACGGCCATCGGCCAGGCGCGGCAGGTACTGGTCCTTCTGTTCCTGGGTGCCGTAATGCACCAGCAGCTCACCCGGTCCCAGCGAATTGGGCACGCCGACGGTGGAACTGACCACCGAGGACACCGAAGCCAGCTTCTGGATGACCTTGTGGTGGGCCAGCGCGGAGAAGCCCAGGCCGCCGTATTCCTTCGGAATGATCATGCCGAAGAACTTGTTCTTCTTGATGAAGGCCCACAGTTCCGGCGGCAGGTCGGCATGGACGTGGATGATTTCCCAGTCGTTGACCATCCTGCACAGCGCTTCGACCGGGCCATCGAGGAAGGCCTGTTCTTCGGCGGTGAGCTGCGGCTTGGGGTAGTTGAGCAGGATGTTCCAGTCCGGATCACCGGTGAACAGTTCGCCCTCGAAGCCGACCGAGCCGGTTTCCAGTGCGATGCGCTCGGTCTGCGAGAGCGGCGGCAATACCTTGCGGAACACCTTCATCATCGGCGCGGTCAGCAGCGGCTTGCGGATGAACGGCAGCAGCAGCGGCAGGGCGATGACGGCCAGCACCGCGACGGCCACGATGGTGGCGGTCTGGTTGACATAGGGCACGAACCAGCAGATGGCCAGCAAGGCCAGGCTGATGACGGTCCAGACGATCAAACGCATGCGGTGATAGGCCGCGAACGCCCCTGCAAGCAGCAGGGCGAGGAAAGGAATAACCATGCTCATGAGCGTGCTCCGGTGACGTGCTCGGTAGTGGCGGACGATGGCGCGGCGAAGGCCGGTGGCAACACGTCCAGATAGTTCAACACAGTAGCGGTAAAGGCGTCGTTGTCGTCGCCGGCCAGCATGTGCGTGGCCTGTGGCAGCTGTACATGCTGAGCATGCGGTACCAGGGCGAGGAAATCGGCGATGGTCTGCGGCGTGACCAGATCGCTGCGGCCCCCGCTGACCAGCAGCAGCGGGCATTTCACCTGGCCGGCAGCATGCGCCAGTGCGTCCTGGTGCTGTTCGCCGTCGCGGGCCAGCTCGGCCACCAGGCGCGGGTCCCAGTGCCATCGCCAGCGACCGTGGCCGTCCTCGCGCAGCAGTGCACGCAGGGAATCCTCGGATTTGCGTGGACGATGCGGCATGTAAGCCGAAATCACGTCGGCGGCATTGGACAATGAAGCAAAACCATCGGGATGGGCGGTCATGAAGCCAAGGATGCGCTCCACGCCGGCGGTCTCCCAGCGTGGGGTGATGTCCACCAGTACCATCGCCGAGAACAGGCCCGGCCAGCGCGATTCGGCCAGCAGGCCGAACAATCCCCCCATCGAGGCGGCCACCAGCACCGGCGGACGTGGCTGTTCGCCAGCGATGATGATCAGGTCATCGACAAACTGTTCGCCGTGGTAGGGCAGGTTGGCGTCATTCCAGTCCGAATCGCCGTGTCCACGGGCGTCGTAGGTGAGCGTTCGCCATCCGTGCGCACCGAATGCCTGCGCACTGGACGCCCAGGCACGGCGGGTCTGGCCGAAGCCGTGGGCGAACAGCACCGGACCGCGTGGACCGGTGGCGCATGAGGCGGCAAGGGTGATGCCATGCGCCGTGTCAATGCGCAGGTCCTTGGTGACGGGGGGCGGTAGGGAGTTGACCATACTCATTAGTATGGATTGCCACCGGCAGATGTCAATACTGCAGGGTATGGTGCGATGCAACGCACCGCGCTTTGGGGGTTTTTTGCATGGGCATACTGCAACGAACTGCGCCGTATGGTTAAATCAACCGATGAGCGAACCTGAAAATCCTGCCAGCGAGACCCGTGCTGGCCGTAACAGCCGCCTGAGTGCGGAAGACTGGGCCCAGGCGGCCCTCGATCTGATCGCTGAGCAGGGCGTGAGCGCGGTGGCGGTAGAGCCGCTGGCGCGTCGCCTTGGCGTGACCAAGGGCAGTTTCTATTGGCATTTCCCGTCCCGGGATGCCTTGCTGCAGGCTGCGCTGGAGCGTTGGGAACTGTTCGAACAGGAGCAGGTGTTCGGCAGCCTGGAAGAAGTGCCGGATCCGCGCGTCAGGTTGCGGCAGCTGTTCCAGGTGGTGGCCCATGAGGTGCAGCCGCACATCATCTACAGCGAACTGCTGAAGGCCCTGGACCATCCGATGGTGCGTCCGGTGATCGATCGCGTGTCGCAGCGACGCATGGATTACCTGATCGCCTCGTTCCGCCAGGCCGGACTGGCGTCTACCGATGCACGCCACCGCGCACGGCTGGCGTATGCGGCCTATGTCGGATTCCTGCAGCTTTCGCTGCAGCTGCAGCAGCCAAAGCAGGCGCGTGAGGATTTCGAGGCCTATGTGGAACACGTGATCGAGACACTGATTCCGGGCTGATTTCCGGCGGTACGCTGCAGGCAGAGAAGAAAGGCCGCGATGGACTCGCGGCCTTTTTTGTTGCTGTCTGCCGATGTCCTGCATGGGGCGCGGAACGCGGAAAAGACAACGGCCCCTTTCGGGGCCGTTGCTTCAGGTGTTGCTGATCAGTGGATCGATCAGAACTTCTGGTTGTACTTCAGGTAGATGAAGCGACCGATGTCGTAGCCGCCGTAGTACGAGAAGTTCGAGCTCGGCTGATCGAACATCAGCGGCCCCACCTTGTTGAACACGTTGTTGGCGCCAACGGAGATGGTCGCGTTCCACGGAGCGGCATAGGAAACCTGCACGTCGTGGAAGGTGACTGCACCCAGTTCGGTCAACGGCGTGACGGTGCCCTGCGTGTCCGGTGCCTGGAAGTCCGGCAGGGTGCAGCGCGTCTCGAACACGCAGCTTTCCTTGGTGCCGGAGAAATAACGCAGGTTCCAGTTCACCGACCAGTCCTGCAGGCTCCAGCCCAGCGACAGGTTCGAGCGCACGCGGAAGTAGGCGTTGAAGCCGTTGTACTGCGACGGGACTTCCTCGGCGTCGTTGGTGGTCTTGGCCTCGTACTTGCTCACGTACGTGGTGGCGGACTTGACGGTGAAACGACCCCAGTCGGTATCGCGGCTGTAGTTGATGTCGAAGTCGAAGCCTTCGGTTTCAGTGTAACCGGCGTTGCGGTTGCCGTAGGTCAGGTCGCCGACGATGTAACCGTTGGCCGGATCACGCTCGAACAGGGCGCAGCGCGCTTCGATCAGGCCGACATAGCAGTCTTCCAGGATCTGGTTCGGGCTGTCGGACACCAGGGTGTCGTCGATGCGGATGCTCCACCAGTCCAGACCGACGGTCAGGCCGGAGACGTAGCTCGGGCTGTACACCAGGCCAATGGACTTGGATTCAGACTTCTCCGGCTGCAGGAACTCATTGGAACCGGAAGTGAAGGGAACCGGAGACTGGTCCGACGGGCCGGTGGTCGGGACGAAGCCCTGCTTCAGCTGGCGGTAGTCTGCCGGCACATCGGCCAGGCATCGGGCCGAACCGCGCGCGACACCGTAGATGCTGTCGCAGGGATCGACGAAGCCGGTGGTGAAGGTCTGAGAGGAACCGCCGTACAGGTCACCGATGGTCGGAGCGCGGAAGCCTTCGGCATAGGTGGCGCGGACCAGCAGGTCGTCCATCGGACGCCACTTCAGGCCGAACTTGTTGTTGGTGGTGTCACCGAAGGTGTTGAAGTCGGAGTAGCGGGTCGCCACGTCCAGGGTCAGTTCCTTGGCAAACGGCAGGTCGGCCAGGATCGGCACGTTGAGTTCCAGATAGAACTCGTCGACGGTGTACGAACCACCGGTCGGGCCGGATGCCAGGTTGGTGGAGTCGCCGGACTGCGCGATGGCATCCGGAGCGAACTGACCGTCTTCCTTGCGATACTCATAACCGGCCGCGAAGCCGAGGTCGCCCGCGGGCAGCGGAACAATGCTGCCGGCGATGTTGGCGAAGTAGCTATGGGTGGTGGTCGTACCGGTAGCGTGCTCCTCGCGGAAAAGATAGTTCTGCACATCCGGATCAGCCAGCGAGTTGGCGGTCGCGCCGGTGCCGAAGCCGGCAAACGGGTTCCACGGCACGCAGCCGGCAATCACTGCATCCGGGGTACCGCAGACGATCTGGCCGGTGGCGTCCTGGAACGAAGGACCAACAGCCGCGGCGACGGCGGGGATATAGTAGTTGCCGTTGTTGATCAGCACCGAATCGTTTTCGTTGTACAGCGCGCCGACGTCCCAGTTGAAATAACGGTCACCGATTTCAAACGCGCCTTCCAGCGCGGCAGTGAAACGCCAGGTGGTCAGGGTGCTGTCGGTAGTGCGCGGCACTTCCCAGCCACGACGGCGCCAATCGACGTCGGACACGCCGCCGGTCGGGTTGAAGTAGCTGTCGGCAGACATCGGGATGTCATAGGCACCCGACTGCAGCGGATAACCGGCGATCTGACGAGCGGATTCGCGCTTGGTGTACGACAGGTCCGAGGTGAAGCGCACGTCGTCGGTGATGTCGTAATTCGCGCTGACGAACAGCGAGCGGCGCTCCAGCGGGGTCAGCAGGTGCATCTGGTGTGCAGAGTTGCTGGTGTCCGCCAGGGTCTGATCGTGGAACTGGCCCGGGCCGAGAGCGGTGCCGCCGCGGTTCGGAGCCTGCCACGCGCCGGTGGTGCCGGTCGGACGCCAGTTGCCCCACTGGCCGACCGTGGTCAGCGACGAGTTCGGCGACCACTCCGGGTAGGTGTCTGCGCTGAACCAACGGTCCTTGGCCCAGACAGCCTCTTCCTTGTGGTATTCCGCACCGATGGTGACCGAGCCGCGATCGCCCGAGAAGCCCATGACGAAGTCGTAGGTTTCCTTCTCGCCGTCGCCCTGGCTGTACTGGCCCTTGTAGATGTTGGCTTCGGCGCCGTCGAAGTTCTTGCGGGTGATGATGTTGATCACGCCGGCCATGGCGTCAGAGCCGTAGATCGATGAAGCGCCATCCTTCAGCACATCAATGCGTTCGACCATCGAGGTCGGGATGACCGAGATGTCCTGGAAGCCGTCCGGGGAAATGCCCAGGCGCTTGCCGTTGACCAGCACCAGGGTACGCTGCGCGCCCAGGTTGCGCAGGTCGATGTACTGACCACCGGCTTCCTGGTTGGAGGTCAGCGGCGAGGCGCGGCTGAAGCTCGGGCTACCAGCCGCCGAGATGTTCTGCAGGATATCGCCGACCGAGCTGAAGCCCTGGTTCTGGATGTCCTGGCGCGAGATGGTCAGCACCGGCTGTGCGGTTTCGACGTCCACCTGGCGGATGCGCGAACCGGTGACCGAGATGCGGTCCAGGTTGGTGGTGGTCGTCGATTCCTGAGCAATGGCGGTGCCGGTGCCGGCAGCGCTGGTGATCAGCGCGATGACGACAGCGTCACGCAGTTTGTTGCTGTTGCGGTTCATTGGGCTCTCTCTCCAAGGGATCTTGGTAGCTACGTGGTGTGGCCCCCGAAGGAAGCGAAATGCGCTTCCAAGTTTCGATGGGCTGATCCCGATACTACTTCCGTCTTTTGCAAAATTAAAGCTTTGTTAATGAATCGCGTGATTTTGGTGAAATTCGGCAAAGCGTCTGACGGCGCCCGCACACGAAAACGCCCCGTCAAGCGGGGCGTTCTTGAATAAAATTTCAATTGAATCAGGGGATTACAAATCCTGCTCGTAACGGACGTAAGGAACCGTGCCGTCATCGTTGCTCTCATTTCGTGGTGAGAATGGGTTCTTGCCACGGCTTACGACGTTCTCCGCACCTACCGTCAACTGCCCGGACCACGGCGTACGCCAGGTCAGGCCCAGGCCCAGGCCTTCCCATTTTCCGGGCTGTCCAGGCACGTCGACCACGCGTCCAATGATGTTGCCGCTGAAATTTCCGTAGCCGGCCCCCAGGCTGAGACTCTTGCTGTCCCAGCGGTTCACGATGGACGGCGAGGCATCGGACAGCGGAACCAGGCGCGCCCTGGCGTAGGTGCCGCCGATGGAGACGAAGCCTTCACGACCGATGTTCTTCTGTCCGAAGACGGTCAGGTCGTTCTGTTCGGCGCGCAGGGAAGG
>JAFAFF010000283.1 GCA_023423605.1 Pseudomonadota bacterium | reverse complement strand
ACCCGATCGAGCTGCTGGATGAAGTGGAGACCGTGCTGGGCATCCAGTGCGCCCCGGTCACCTGGCCGATCGGCATGGGCCAGCGCCTGAAGGGCGTGGTGCACCTGCTGAGCGGCGAGGTGCATCTGTACGAACCGGGCCGCAACTTCACCCGCCAGGATTCGACCATCTTCCCGTCCATCGACGCCCCCGGCCTGGCGGAGAAGATCGGCACGCAGATGCTGGCAGAACTGCGCGACGAACTGGAACTGGTGCAGGGCGCCAGCAATCCCTTCGACCTGCAGGCCTATCTGGACGGCAGGCAGACCCCGGTATTCTTCGGCTCGGGCGTGAACAACTTCGGCGTGCAGCCGCTGCTGGACTTCTTCGTGGAGCACGCGCCGGCACCGCAGGCACGCGCCACCACCGGTCGCGACATCGCCCCGCAGGAAAACAAGCTGACCGGCTTCGTCTTCAAGATCCAGGCCAACATGGACCCGCAGCACCGCGACCGCGTGGCCTTCATGCGTGTCTGTTCGGGCCGCTTCAGTGCCGGCATGAAGACCTTCCACGTGCGCACCGGCAAGGACATGAAGTTGGCCAACGCGCTGACCTTCATGGCCAGCGACCGCGAAATCGCCGCCGAAGCCTGGCCCGGCGACGTCATCGGCATCCACAACCATGGCACCATCTCCATCGGCGATACCTTCACTGAAGGCGAGGCGGTCACCTTCACCGGCATCCCCAACTTCGCCCCGGAACTGTTCCGCCGTGCGCGCCTGCGAGATCCGCTCAAGCTCAAGCAGCTGCAGAAGGGCCTTGCCCAGTTGTCCGAAGAAGGCGCAACGCAGTTCTTCCGGCCGCTGACCAGCAACGACCTGATCCTCGGCGCGGTCGGCGTACTGCAGTTCGATGTGGCCGCCTATCGCCTGAAGGACGAGTACGGCGTGGAAGCGACCTTCGAGCCGGTCAGCGTCACCACCGCGCGCTGGGTCCACTGCAGCGACGAAAAGAAGCTGGAAGAGTTCCGCGAGAAGAACGCGCTGAACTTGGCCCTGGACGCCGCCGGCCACCTGGTCTACCTGGCACCGACCCGGGTCAACCTGCAACTGGCGCAGGAGCGCGCACCGGACGTGCGCTTCTCGGCGACCCGCGAAGCCGCACATACGGTGTCGGCCGGCTGAACCCGGCCGTCCCGACCGCTGTGCAAGCAGCGGCCATCGCGGCGATGATAAGGGGGGACGCGGGTCCCCCTCCCCGTGATACTTCGGATTGCCATGACGTCTGCTGCTTCGATCCGCGAGGAAATCGCCAGTGCGCTCACCCATGGACTGGGCGCGGTATTCGCGCTGGCCGCCAGCGCGGTCCTGATCACCCTGGCCGCCATATACGGCGATGGCTGGCAGCTCGCCAGTTCGATCGTGTTCGGCGTGGCCCTGCTGCTGCTCTATACGGCGTCCACGCTGTACCACGCCATCCAGCATCCGGTGGCCAAGGGACGCCTGAAGGTATTCGACCACTGCGCCATCTACCTGCTGATCGCGGGCACCTACACGCCCTTCACCCTGATTGGACTGCGTGGCCCCTGGGGCTGGGGACTGTTCACCGCCATCTGGGCGCTGGCGCTGGCGGGAGTGGTGTTCAAGCTGTTCTATACCGGCCGCTTCAAGGCCTTGTCCACCGGCATCTACATCGCCATGGGCTGGCTGATCGTGGTGGCCATCAAGCCGATGCTGGCGGTGATCGACATGTGGACGCTGGGCTGGCTGCTGGCCGGCGGATTGTCCTATACGCTGGGCACGTATTTCTACCACCGCGAATCGATCCGCTATTCGCACGCCATCTGGCACCTGTTCGTGATCGGCGGCAGCGTCTGCCATTTCGTGGCGGTAACCCAGCAGATCCTGTGACGCCGCAACGGTTCGTGCACGCGGAAGCAATGAACGTTTCGCGCGCCGTGCACGATCCCCGGGCAACCATGCCCATGTGAATACGACCACATCTCCTGTCCCACCCGCCGCGCCGCGCCCATCGCGCTGGCGCTTCCGTCGCCCCGGCAAGCGGGGCCAGCGCTGGCTTGCCATCCTTGTCTTCCTGTTCGCCGCGATCCTGCTGCTGATCGCGCTGTGGGACTGGAACTGGTTCAAGGGTCCGGTTGAACGGGTGGTGCAGGCAAAGACCGGGCGTGAGCTGCGGCTGGGCAACCTGGACGTCGATCTTGGGCGCACCACCACCATCCGCGCCGATTCGCTCAGCTTCGCCAATGCCGAATGGGCGAAGACACCCAGGATGGCCAGTGCCGACCGGGTGGAGATCGACGTGCGCTTCTGGCCACTGCTGCGCGGCAGCGTGCAGCTTCCCGAGATTCGCCTTACCCGCCCGGATGTACTGCTGCAGACGGCCCCCAGACAGGGCGATCCGGGCAACTGGGACTTTCTGGGCGAAAGCGAGGGTGGAACGGCGCCACAGCTGAAGCGCCTGCGCATCGACGATGGCCGCCTGCAGTTCCTTGATGAGCTGGGCCGCACCGACATCCGCGTGGATGTGCGCAGTGGAAGGCCCCGCCAGGCCGATGCTGCGCCGCCCCTGCTGGTAAGCGGCAAGGGCTCCTGGCAGGGCAATGCGTTCACGCTGAAGGGCAACACCGAATCGCCGCTGGAGCTGACCGACAGCGAACACCCGTTCCGCATCCACCTGGACGGCCGTGCCGGCCCGACCCATGCCATTGCCAGCGGAACCCTGACCAATCCCTTCCAGTTCCAGACCTTCGACCTGCGCTTCCAGCTGAGCGGCAGCGATCTTGAGGATCTGTACCCGCTGGTTGGCATCGCCCTGCCCTCCACCCCGCCGTACAACCTGGATGGCCGCCTCAAGCGCGACCACCAGGTATGGCGCTACGAGAAGTTCAATGGCCGCGTGGGCGACAGCGATCTCGGCGGCAACGTGAAGATCGAGGTGGGCGGAGAGCGCCCGCGCCTGACCGCCGATCTGGTCTCCAGGCTGCTGGATTTCGATGACCTGGCGGGGTTCGTGGGTGCGCCGCCGAAGACCGGTGGCGACGAGTCGGCCAATGCCGAGCAGAAGGCCGAAGCGGCCCGCGTGGCGGCACGCCCCACCGTACTGCCTGACACGCCTTACGATCTGTCCAAGCTGCGCGCCATGGATGCCGACGTGCGCCTGAAGGCACAACGGATCAACGCGCCGGGCCTGCCGCTGGATGACATGGATGCCCACCTCAAGCTGGACGATGCCGTGCTGCGCCTGGACCCGCTGAACTTCGGCGTCGCCGGGGGCAACATCCGCAGCACGATACGCATGGATGCGCGCAAGCCGCAGATCGCCACGACGCTCAAGGCCAGTGTGCGCAAGGTGCAGCTGGGCAAGCTGTTTCCGGATGCAAAGCTGGCCGAACAGGCGTCCGGCGGTATCGGCGGCGAGATCGACCTGAGCGGCAACGGCAACTCCGTCGCGGCCATGCTGGGTAGCAGTAACGGCAGCGTGGCCGTCGGCATGGGCAAGGGCCATGTCGGCAACCTGATCATGGAACTGGCCGGGCTTGATATCGCCGAATCGCTGAAGTTCCTGTTCACCGGCGATCGACAGATTCCGCTGCGCTGTGCATTCGCGGATTTCGGCGTCAGCGATGGACGCATGGACAGCCGCGCGATGGCGGTGGACACCACCGATACGCTGATCATCGGCGAGGGCAGCTTGAACCTGAAGAGCGAGCAGCTCGACCTGCTGCTGAAACCACGTCCGAAGGACATCAGCATCCTGGCGCTGCGTTCGCCGCTGCGCATCGGCGGAACGTTCAAGGATCCCTCGTTCCGGCCGGACTTCAAGGCGCTGGGCATCCGCGGCGCCATCGCGCTGACCCTGGGCAGCATCGCGCCACCCGCGGCGCTGCTGGCCACCTTCGAGCCCGGCCCCGGCAAGGATTCCGATTGCGGCGGCAAGTACGCCCGCTAACCACATAGAGCCGGGCTCTGCCCGGCTGATAACGCACCACACAGCCCAAGTAGAGCCGGGCTCTGCCCGGCTGGGGTATTACCACGCAGCGGGGCAGAGCCCCGCTCTACGTGTCATGGATCAGCCAGCGACGATGTACTGCTGCAGGTGGTCCAGCTCGCGCTGCTGTGCATCGATGATCGCCTTGACCAGATCGCCGATGGAGATCACGCCAAGCACGGATCCCTCCTCCACCACCGGCAGGTGGCGGATGCGGTGTTCAGTGACAAGCTGCAGGCAACGCTCCACCTCCTCTTTCGGCGTCACCGTCACCAGCCGCGACGTCATGATCTCCGCCACCGGCGTATCACGCGAGGAACGTTCCCGCAGCACGATTTTCCGCGCGTAATCACGCTCGGAGAGAATGCCTGCCAACCGGGGGCCATCCATCACCAGCACCGCACCGATGCCCTTCTCGGCCATCATCCGGATCGCGTCGATCACCGCCGCATCCGGCGGTACCGCATGCACTTCAGGAGACTTGCCGTCCAACAACTGCCGAACCGTGGTCATCCGTCTGCCCTCCCAGGGTGGGTTGAACCGAGTCTGCCACGCGCGGTGCGATGCAGGCGTCAACCAGATACAGCGGCCGCTGCTTGGATTCCTCGTACAGCCGGCCCAGATACTCGCCGATCAGCCCCAGCGCGATCAGCTGGACACCGCCAAGGAACAGGATGACCGCCATCATCGTCGGCCAACCCGCGACGCGGTCACCGTACAGCGCCGCCTTCACCACCACGCCCACGGCAAACAGGAAAGCGCCTGCGGCGGTAGCCAGTCCAAGATAGGTGGCCGCACGCAGGGGTACCGTGGAAAAACTGGTGATGCCCTCCAGCGCGAAATTCCACAGCCGCCACAGGCTGAATTTGCTGGCCCCCGCCACACGCGCCTGGCGATGGTAGGGCACGGCGACGCGCCGATACCCCACCCAGCTGAAAAGACCCTTCATGAACCGGTGGCGTTCGCGCAGTTCACGCAGCGCCTGCAGCGCGCGCGGCGACAACAGGCGGAAATCTCCGGTATCGGCGGGGATGGGCGTTGGCGAAAGCTTGCCGATGACCCGGTAGAACATCCGCGCGGTGGCCCGCTTGGTCCAGCTTTCGCCAGCCCGGGCCAGGCGCGTGCCGTACACGTTGTCATAGCCTTCGCGCCAGCGTGCCACGAAGGCAGGAATCAGTTCCGGAGGGTCCTGGCAATCCGCGTCCAGGATCATCGCCGCCCCCTCGCGCACCTGGTCCAGGCCTGCGGTCAGCGCGGCCTCCTTGCCGAAATTGCGCGACAGCCGCATTGCCGACACCCTTGCATCGCCGCGTGCCAAGGCTTCGATGCACCGCCAGGTGCCATCACTGCTGCCGTCGTCCACGTACATCATGCGTCCGTCGATGCCCGGCAGCGTCGCGAACACTGCAGCCAGCCGCGCATGCAGCTCTGGCAGCGCCGATTCCTCGTTGCAGGCGGCGACGACGACAGTCAGGCGTTCCGGGCTCATCGTCGGATTGTACTCATTCCTCCCGCAGATACCCGCTGCCACCGAGCTGGCGTGCCTGCCGCTGGATCCACGCAGCCCGCCGCTGCACGTACGGCCCCGGCCGCGCGGCGTCGTAGCGCCGCGGCGAAGGCAGCACGGCAGCCAGGCGAGCGCTTTCCGCAGGCGTCAGCTGCGCGGCGTCCTTGTTCCAGAACTGCCGCGCCGCGGCCTGCGCACCATAGATGCCATCGCCGAACTCGGCGATGTTGGCGTACATCTCGAGGATGCGCTGCTTCGGCCAGAAGGTTTCGATCAGCAGCGTGTACCAGGCTTCCAGCCCCTTGCGCACCCAGCTACGGTCCTGCCAGAGGAACAGGTTCTTGGCGACCTGCTGGCTGATCGTGCTGGCGCCTCGCACCCGGCCTCCGCTGGCATTGTGATCGCGCGCCTTTTCGATGGCCTGCAGGTCGAAACCACGATGCAGTGGGAACCGCTGGTCCTCGGCGGCCACCAGCGAGATCGGCAGGCTGGGAGCCATCCGCTCCAGGTCGCGCCACTGGTAATGCAACCGGTATCCACGCTCGCCCGCCAGCAACGCCTGGCCCTGGCGCCACAGCATCACCGTGGACAACGGCGGATCGACGAAGCGCAGCACCAGCACCTGCAGCACACTGAGCGCGGCCAGCACCAGCGGTACCCACAACACCCGGCGCCAGCGCCGACGCAGCGGCCTTTCCATGCTGTCCGCCTTGAGGTCCCCTCCAGCTGCCCCCATCTGATGCTCCATCCCTTCGTCTACACGGCTGTCCGGCCATTATCCGGCAACCGGACAACCGCGCACATACCGATGACCGACTCCAACGACTCCCTGTTCCGCTTCCTGCTCCCTGATGCCGGCGTGCGCGGCGTGCATGTCCGCCTGCAGGCCACGTGGCAGGAAATCCTGTCGCACGCGCAGTACCCGCCCACCGCGATGGAGATGCTGGGCGAAGCCCTGGCCGCATCTGCGTTGTTCACCGGCCATACCAAGATCGAAGGACGGCTGTCCATCCAGCTGCGCAGCAGCAGCTCCCTGCGCACACTGTTCGCCGAATGCACCGCTGCCGGCACCCTGCGCGGTATCGCCCGCCTGGAAGACGGCCAGGATG
>JAFAFF010000257.1 GCA_023423605.1 Pseudomonadota bacterium | reverse complement strand
GAGATAACTAATTCCGCCTGCGCCGAACGATATTTTGCACCATCTATTTGGGCCGAGATAAGAACGAAGTCGCGGCTTGCAACGTCATCAAGAATAGCCGGATCGACGCCATCCAATGTAGCCTCTGATTTCCCCACCCCATTGATATAGCTATAAATCGTTGTACTGACCCCATCAGTCCCAGTGAGTGTCAGACTCAAACTATAGCGCAGCTGCGCTCGGAGAGACGCGGGAAGCCAAAGTCTGATTTCCGCAGACTTCCACATTATTCTTTCTGATTGCTCAAACGGAGACCATCCTTCAGCAGCCGCAGCCGAAGCGGCTAGCGCGACAAGCCCAGCAGGCGGCAAATCCCACGTTCGGAAATCTGGGTTTTGGCCCGCACGGCCGCCACAGCGTTGCGACTTGCCTGCGGGCTCAGACTTTTTCCCGCGCGACGACCTTAGGCGCGTCGTTGTCCAGCATGGCCTCGGCAAGAATCTTTCTGAGCTTGGCGTTTCCCGCTTCCCGACGTGGCACACCGACGGACAACGCAATGGTGGAACGCTTCAACGGCCGGCTGCGGCAGGAATGCCTGAACGAGCATTGGTTCTTGTCGCTGGCCGATGCACCGAGCAAAATCGAGGCGTGGCGGACACGCTATAAAGAGGAGCGTCCACACAGTGCACTAGCATGGAGAGCCCCTGCGGAATTCACCCGAGAACACGGCTAACAAGCGAATTTCTGGGCGCCGAAAAAAGGCCGAACTTCCTGCCTTCTAATAGCCCTGCTACCGGGGCGGCTCAGTTACGTTCTATAGTGTAACGCGGCCATCCAAAGCAGGCGCCACAGATCGCCATCTCGACGAATAATAATGACGGATAACTAAAATCTGAAGTAGCTGTCACCGAGTGCAGGAGAATCACCTGGGCGCCTGGAGGACTTGGTTATTCTCCGAAGATCCAAACGCTTGACACCCTTCAATTCAAGCGAGGAAAATATTATTTCCGCCATTCTGGTAAAAGGGGCGAAGCGCCTCCCCATACGGCATCCAATAATAAAAAATATTGATACACTTAGACCCCATATAACGGGCATTGAAACCAAAACATTTGACATGGCCTCGCCCCGGAGTCCAGCAAGATATGCAAGCCCGACCATGATTGAGCAAACCACCGAAACAAAAGCCACCGAAAACAAAGCAGAATATTTTACAACTTTTATCCAATGCGCAACTGACCCAGCAGATACGTGGGGATACAGCGCGATAATTCGATTGACTGGATCTGATACAGAGAACCCGGTGTACGCCCCAGGAATCGACTCCTCAGCTACCACGTCCAGCACATCTCCTTCGTTGAATGGCCATGCAGCCAGAAGTGCTTCTACCTTCTTACCGTCAATCTCAAAGCTTATCTTGGAGACTGGCTCGCTCATCTCATCCATGGACATCGCAACCATCCCTGCAGCAGCGCCACTCAGCCCCGTTGCTGCCGCTAGCGCTCCCGTGGCGGCCATTCCTTCTCGATCACCTGCTGAGAAAAAAATTTCTGCCGTCGTGTTTTTGACCACGACATCGCTAATTTTCCCACGAAGAACAACTACCTTTTTAAAGGTTGCAAGTGACATCGCCCATCCCTCACTGATGTGAATCATCTAACCTTCGCACTGACATCCGCAATGGCATCCATAAATCTTTCGTTCTGCTCACTCAAGCCTTCATAATGCGGCGAAGTGGCACCGAAACCAAGCCACGCTCCCTTGTAGACTCTTCCAAAAACATTACTCTGGCACCATTTCTCAAGTGCGTCAGAGTCAACCAGGTATATGACCACGTCTAACGCCACAAGCACGACTGTCACTTCCCAGCCGCCAAGCCGCAGAATCCAGATTCCCATCCGCTTCATTGACGCCTTGGCTAAAACCTCTGCGCCTTCCTTGGCCGCTGCAGCTTGCAGCCCCGCTTTTGCACTATCCAACCAGAGTATCAGCCCACGCTTGCCGGTGGCTTTTTCAATTATCGGCGCAGAGAAAATCAGAGCAGTCAGAAACTGCGAGGCAGCCACCATAGCACCAACGACCACCTTGAGACCCGAAAGGACCATCATACTCATGTTGTTATTTTTCGCGCTTGCGAAAAATATGCCCATTTCGTAGTAGACGCTTACTGTGGTTGCGAACCCACCAGCCCACCCCCCAATCGCCTTCATCCTCCCCATACTGCGACTTGTGGAACCATAGAATTCACTACCAACCTTTTCTGAAACACTCGCATAAACCGAGACAAGCGCAGCTCCGGATGCGACCAGGCTCCCATAGTCCCGGGCCTGCTTGTCCGCCTTCAGCAGCAGGTTTACAAAATTCAGAAGCTCCAATATGCCGGTCAACGAACTCAGGCGGACAGCGTTACGATTGGACTCGCTCGCGGATTGCCACCGGCGTCGCATCAGCTCCGTGCCCTGGTGGCGTTCCACATCGCGCAGCGCATACATCAGCGGCGATCCTTCCGTCAGACGCTGCCCACGATGATGGCGGATCCTATCGATAAAGTACGCTCGCACGTCTGAAGCCGTGCTCGCCTCCTTATGAATGAGATCGGTGGCCTCCGTTGAATCCATCAGGGCGCGTGTCATGAAAACAAATTTGACGATCGAGTTTCCCGCCTTCTCTTGAATTCCGCTGAGCGGGAAGTGATTCAGCATGAACGCTCCGGCAGACACGACAAACCGGTCAACCCCCGTTTCCCGCAACATCCTGTCGTTGGCCGTGAGCGGGGAGACCTTGGTCTGCAGCGCCTCGAACCCTTTATAGGCCTTGTAGAATTTCTTCAGACCATCCGTTGCCTTGATGAACGAGGCCCACGCCGCGCCCGTTGTGGTGAGCACGGTGTCCTTGAGGCTGTCGGCCTCGCTGAGTGCCTGCTCCAGCTCTTCGCGTACTTCGGTCTGGTTCTGCGCTACGACGCGCCAGAGCAGACAGCTTCGACCCGTAACATTCAGGTTCCCGGACAACCCTTCGAGCAACTGTCGCCCTTCCGCGTCCATCCCGAGACTTTCAATCGCGGTCGTGATGGTCTCTTCAAAGCGAAGTCCGCATTCTGGAGATGTTCCGTCGTAGTCCTCCAGCGTCGCCAGAAACAGCTCGTTGGCGAGCAACTTCCCCACAACCTGGCTTCTCGCCCCCAGCAGAGCCATTGCCTCTTCCGCAAACTTCTGCGAATTGCTCTTGAACAACTCGTACGCGTCCTTATCGATGAGCGGCCAGTATTTGTTCAGCCACTTGTCGCGTGCTTCGCGTTGATACAGGGGAAGGAGCGCTTTCGACAGGTTGTCCCAGGTCTCATCGTTCGAGGAAGAAAGCCCCGCATTGCGCATTTCCTCCATGCCCGCCTTGACAATGGGATTGCTGCTCGACTGTTTGAGGTCTTCCTCCATCTCCTGCAGTCGCGCGCGGCTGGCCTGCGCATACTGGTCCGAAAGCACGCCCGCATTTCGCTGCAGGAGGGTATCGATCTCCTCGATGTGCTCCATGGCATTGAACTGCATGGCGCGCTCTTCCTTGTAGCGCGCCATGGCTCCTACAACGTCATGCCGAAAGCCATTCAGCTCATGGGCCACACCCACCGCGTCCCAAAGGCCCAACAGCATGGGTGCATAGGATTTGCGCTTCTCACCGGACTGCCCGTCATGGCTGAACGACTGCATGAGCGAGAGCCGTTGCTCGAGTGCCTCGTCGCCCGATACACCATCGCCGGCATGGGTTCTCAACGCCCATGGATAACGTGTTGCATTGCGTTCCAACACCTCTCCGAAATGGCTCCCATCCGGTTTGCTTATCGGCGCAGGTCGCTGATTATGAGGAAGCTGCGCCGGCTCGTCTCCGGCCCCACCAAATCCACGGTATTCCAGAACGGCCTTCAGTTTGTCTGCAGCGTCAAGCGGCGCCGCGTACTCACTGGTCTGCGGGTTCTTTATCCAGTTGGCGGGCGTGATTTTCTGCATGCGCTCCGCGCGCAGCGTGGCATCGTCGCCGTAGCGGTCCAGCGTGGCGGACGTCCAGGTGTGCTCTGAGAAAGCAATCCAGACGTTCTGGCACAGATGAGGCCGTTGAATGGTGATGAACTCCATTCGCAGGGCGTTGTGTGAGGAACGTGTACATGCGGGAAGCCCGCCACCGTCGATCCGCCTCGCCGCGTGAGCGGTGGGCTGCCGCCACAGCGTGCCGTTCTCTGCTACCGCGTAGGCCTCCCATTGCCTTGCGCCATAGGGACCTGCCTGCTCATAGTAAACGTACAGCATCCCTTGGCGGAGAGTGCGAAGCGCGTAATCGTACCCTGCGGCGCTGATGTCTTCCGCGCATCCCCGGCCACGCGACAGAGGGCTGACGCCGACGCCCGGGCAGGACCGCGGTACCGCCACGTACCGTGCGGGCAGGATGACCAGGCCGCTGCTTCTGCAGATATCGCAAGGGGAATCGCCACCACTGGCGTCAGGCAAAGCCGCTTTGACCGTGGGGAGATCAACTGTCTGTCCGGCGCCGCCGACGCCCGCATTCGCGTTCTCTGTAGCCGAGGACGCTGCCGTACTGCTTCCCGCTGAATTATTGCCTGTCATGGCGAAACTCGCTCCTGAGTAGACGGGGCCAGTGCGCTGCCCGCTTCCAGTTCAATCTGCTTCCAATGCTGCTCATCGAATCCCGCCGTCAGGTCTCCATAATCCGCACCATCGCGGACCTGCTGGAGCACCTCCTGGATGTGCGGATGCTCATGAAACGACGGTCCCCGCTGCAACGCGTGCCATGCGAACAGGTCCAGATCCATTTGCTTGCGGACACCACTCAGATATGCACTCTGCACACTTTCCGCGCAACGCCAGAAGCGACCAGGGTCAACCATGAAGCCTTCGGCACGCATACGAATCCACGCTTGGTTCAATGCACCGACGCATTCCAGTCGAGCCCACGCCTGCGGCGAAACCGAGGCAGATGTGGCTTCGATGGAGGGCGATGACACAAGCACCTGCAGGCCCTGCCAGCGATCGATGTAGGCCCAGCTTTTCATGCCGCTGAGGATGTGCTGCCTTGTTTCCCTGCCACAGGATTGCCAGAAAAGATCCGCCACCATTGGATCGTAGTAGCGGAGCCAGCGTCGTCTACGCGAGTGCGGGTGGAACGCGACGCTTCTTGCGGCAACAGATCCTGCAGCCTCATCAATGGAAAGATCCGTGAACAGCCAGGCACACGTGCGTTGGATCTGTCCCTTTCGCAGCGCGCGTAACTGGCCATCCCGCAATGCCATGGCTACAGCCAATACAGACACGGAGGAGTGGGTTGCCTTGTCCAGCTGAAGCCTGATCAGTATTGGCCAATATTGTTCGGGCAGCCCTGGGATTCGCACCCGCACAGGCTGTATGCCCGCTGCCGTCAGCGCTTCATCGAAATCCTCACCTGCTTCGTCCACGGTGTCAGCTACCTGCATCAGCAGATAACACTGTGCGGTGGCGGCCTCCACCGCAACGCGGTAAACAGCTTCACGAAGCTGGTCGATCATCGCGATGTGGGCTGCAGCACCTTGCATGCTACTGCCCCAGATCAGCCGTGGCTTCGAAGCGAAGCTGGGCATTCATGAGCTGAGGATCGCAGCCTTTGAAGCTCCCCTTCGGCACCTCAGCCGACGTCCCCGCCCCCTGCGGCCCCAGCCATTCCTTGCGGCTGCCCTTGAACTCGATGGTTCCCGGTGCACCCAGCTCGATGTTGTCGCCCTCGATCCGCAGGTACGCCCCCGCCGCCGTGGCCAGCACATGAGCGGCGGGTGCCGACAGCTCGATATCGCCTTCGGTGCTGGCAATCCTTACCTCTGTCTTCGCCGCCAGCGTGGCCTGGTTGCGGTGCGCGCGCGCGCTCACCTTGCCCTGCGCGGCGTGCAGGGCGATGCCTGTTTCCTGGTTCGGTGAACCGCCGTCGGGCTGGCCGCCCTGCGTATACAGCACCATGCCACCGGCAACGGCCAGCACCAGATGACCCTGGCTCATCCAGTTCAACGCCGTGAGCGCAGTCAGCGTGGTCTGCGTTCCGGATACCCAGACCTGGTCGGCCGGGGTCAGGCTCATCACGCCCGCCTGTCCGCTGCCCAGCAGCACCGGCGTGCTCCAACCCGGCACGGTGCCCGCGCCACCGCTGATGCTGGCGCTCTCGCTGCCATCGGTCGTGGCAGCCAGCGAGGTCTGCAGCGTCTTCAGGCTGTCCTGCGCGGGCAGTCGCTCGGGCTCGTCGGCCAGGGTGGCCTTCTGGGTGCGCGCAACGTCCGCCAGGCTGGCCATCAGTTCGTCACCCTGCTGCAGCTGCGCCAGGGCCGCATCGGCAGCGAGCTGCGTGTTGCCTTCCTCGCTGCTCAGCAACAATCCCTGCCCGGCGCGCACCGCGCCACCGGCCTGCGTGGAGAGCTCCACACCAAAGCCGCGCTCACCATCGCGCACGTTGTCGCTGCCCCCTTTCAGGTGCCCCAGTGCCAGCGTGCTGGCGTGCTGGGTGGTGCTCAGTTCCGCGCGGCCCTGGCCCGGGGTATCGTCCAGCCGCAGCTGCTGGTAGCCGCCGGTGCCGGACTGGCTTTCGCCCAGCGCCTGGCTCTTGAAACCGGTGAACACCGCAGCATGTTCATTGCCCTCGAACCACGCCGAGGCATTGCCGGTGGCGTTGCCGCCACCGCTGGCAATCTGGTTGTGCGCGGCATCGGCCTGGCCGCGACCGTTGTAGACCGTGCCGACCACCACCGGGCGGTCGATATCGCCCTCCAGGAACGCCACCAGCACTTCCTGGCCGCGCCGCGGCAGCATCACGCCACCCCAGTTGTCGCCGGCCCACGGCGTCATCACCCGCACCCAGGTCCAGGCGCCAGCCGTGCCCGGTGCATTGTCATCGCCTCCCGGATGCGGCTGGCCGCTGCTGGCATCGCTGCCGCGCTGCCACGCGAACTGCACCTTGATGCGGTGGTCGCGGTCCGATTCCAGCGGCGCGCCATCACTGACCACGATGGCGCTGAGCGTGCCGGTTACCGTCGGCCGCGGGTGCAGCCGCGCGCCATGGCCATCTTCGGTCTGCGGCCTGTAGGTCAGCGTGCCAGGCACCGCCAGCACGCGGTTGTCATAGAACTCGGTAGCGGCCACCGCCGCGCTGTCCTGCAGCGCGCTGCGCCCGGCCAAAGCGTCCGGCAGGAAGGTCGCCGGTGCCAGGTGGGGGCCCAGCACCTGCTCCAGTGCATCGAACACGTCTGCGCCGAGATTGTTGCGCGCCGCATGCTCGACACGCAGGCACAGGAAGCGATCATCGGCGGCCACCGCCGGGTGCTGGCTCACCGCGAAACGGGTGCCGGGCGCCTGTTGTCGCCAGCGGCCATGGGCGGTGATGCCATGCGTGCGTACACGCTGGGCATCCAGGTGCTGCTGCGCGCGCCGCTGCCCCTGGGCGCGGTCGCTCCAGCCATAGGGACCGCTGGTGTCGGCATCTTCGGCGGTGAAGGACGGCGCCTGGGCCTGTGCCGAGGCAGGTCGCAGGTCCAGGCTGCGGTAATCCCAGCTGGCCCGGCTGAGCCGGCTGGCGCGCGCCCGATGGCTCACCACCCACTGCTGCAGGCTGTCCTCGCGTTCGCTGGCGTCGCTGCGATGAAACCGCACACTGCCGATGTCAGCGGCCGCATCCACGTGATCGGCCAGCACCAGGGTATGCGCACCGAAGGTATCGCTTTCGCTGTCGCCATCATGCTCGAACCAGTACCAGATGCCTTCTTCGGCCAGCAGCCGGCGCACGAAGGCAAGGTCACTTTCCTGGTACTGCGTGGTCAGGCTGCGCCGGGAATACACGCTGCGATCGGCAAGATCCCAGCGCCAGGCCGCATCCAGCGTGCCCTGGCCGACATAATCGGCAAAGACGTTCTCCACGATCTCCACCACGCTCATGTCGTGGAAGACATAGCTGTCCACGCGCTGCTCCAGCAGCGCCAGCCACGGTTCCATGACCAGGCGGTAACGGGCCAGCCCGCCGTTGCTGCCCTGTCGCTCGGCCAGGGTGACATGGCCATGGAACGGCCGCTGGTCGCCTTCAGCGGTAAGCAGCTGCAGCAAAATGGGCGCGCCCAGCAGCGCATCCAGCGACAACCCCGCCTCGGTGGACAGTGCGGTCACCTCGAAACGGAAGCCGCCACCATCCACCGTCTCGATGCCGCTGAATGTATCCGGCACCAGCCGGTCAGCCCCCAGCGGGGTATGCAACTGCAGCAGCCGGCCGCCCTGGGCGGGTGCGGCCAGTGCGGTCAGGAGGGTAGCGACTGCATCCATGGAAGCTCCTTGCGCGTGCGGTCTCTGCAGGTGCGCCGTGGTCGCGCCTGCAGCAATTTCAGCCGGCCTGGCTGATGCGTTCCAGCTGCAGCCGGGTGCCTTCGCTCAGCTGCAGGCGACACTCGCGGCCACCGGAGGTGAGACTCACCTCGCGTGCATTGCTGACCAGCTGGTTGGCCTTGCCCTGGGATGGCGCCTGCAGGTTGACACGCCAGGCCGAACGGGTCAGCTGCGCGGCCAGCGTACGGGCATCACGGCGCGCTTCCGGCGCCGCCGTATCCAGCAGGTCCAGCAGGTTCTCCGGGCGCAGGCGGTTCCACGCACGCACGGTATCGGTATCGCGGCCCGCACGCCCCAGCGGCACACCGTCGAAATGTGCAAGCGCCTTGCTGCGATCCAGTCCGTAGAAATCCATGATCCTTCTCCTCTGTTGAATGAACGCGAAAATCCGGCGTGATTTCAGTTCAGCTTGTATCTGAATGCGCCGTTCCTGCCCGTGGTGACCTTGATGGCGTTGATCCGGGTTGCCTCGGCCATTGCCGCCAGCACGCTCTCGGCGATCTCCGGCAGCAGCGTGCCGTTGAGAATATGGTCGACATTGCGGGCCCCGGAATCCACTTCCGTACAGCGCTGCAACACGCCTTCGACCAGGCTGTCGTCCCACTGGAACACCGCCTTGTGATTGGCGGCGACGCGATCGCGGATGCGCCCCAGCTTGAGCGTGATGATCTGCGCCAGCACATCGTCGCCTATCGGGTAGTACGGGACCACTTTAAGCCTTCCCAGGAAGGCCGGCTTGAACGTCTTCATGAGCACCGGCCGCAATGCTTCTGCCAGCGCGTCCGCATCCGGCAGCTCCTCGACGGGCTTGTTCAGGCAGGCCTGCATGATCTGCGACGACCCTATATTGGAGGTCAGGATGATGAGCGTGTTGCGGAAATCGATCTCGCGACCTTCCGCATCATCCATTACCCCCTTGTCGAACACCTGGAAGAACATTTCCAGCACATCCGGATGGGCTTTTTCTACCTCGTCCAGCAACACCACGCTGTACGGATTACGACGTACGGCTTCGGTCAGCACGCCGCCTTCGCCATAGCCGACGTACCCCGGCGGCGAGCCCTTCAGGCCCGACACACTGTGGGCTTCCTGGTATTCGCTCATGTTGATGGTGATCAGCTTGCGCTCGCCGCCGTAGAGGATATCGGCCAGCGCAAGCGCGGTTTCGGTCTTGCCGACACCGGACGGGCCCACGAACATGAATACGCCGCGCGGCTTGTTCGGGTCTTCCAGCTTTGCACTTGCCGTGCGCACGCGCTGCGCCACCGCATCCAGGGCGTGATCCTGGCCGATGACGCGTTCGTTGAGCAATGCGCCGAGGCTGCGCACGACACGGATCTCGTCCTTCACCATGCGTCCCAGTGGCACGCCGGTCCAGGCCGAGACGATTTCGGCGACCACGCCGCCATCCACCTGCAGCGGCACCATCGGCGTCTCGCCCTGCAACTCACGCAGCTGGGCCAGCAGCCCATCCAGTTCGGCCTGTTCGGCAGAAGGGACGGGAGCTGCTGCCTTCTTCCCGCGCGCCGGCTTGACAGGCGCTGCGACCGCCGCCTTGGCTGGCTCTGCGGCGGCGTCCTGTGCCGCTTTTGAAGCACCCTGCTCCATTCGCTGACGCAGCTCGATTACCTTGTCGGCCAAAGCTCGCTCCTGTGCCAGACGCTCCTCGTTGCTGGCGAGCACCGCATTGGCCTCCTGCTGCAGCTGGCGCAGCTCGCCCCGGCGCTCTTCATGCTGCCGCGCGCCGCCGGCCACTTCACGCTCCAGCGCTGACAGCTCCGCCGCCAGGCGATCCAGATGCCGGCGTGTGTCTTCGATGATCGCCGGGGTGGCGCTGCGCCCCAAGGCCACCTTGGCACAGGCGGTATCCAGCACGCTCACCGCCTTGTCCGGCAGCTGACGGCCGCTGATATAACGGTGGGACAACCGCACCGCTTCGGTCACGGCTTCGTCCATCACGCGGATGCCGAAATGCTTCTCCATCAGTGGCACCATGCCACGCAGCATCGCCGACGCCAGCGATTCACTGGGTTCTTCAACCTTCACTACCTGGAAGCGACGCGCCAATGCCGCATCCTTCTCGAAATACTTCTTGTACTCACCCCAGGTGGTCGCCGCCACGGTACGCAGCTCACCACGCGCCAGCGCAGGCTTGAGCAGGTTGGCGGCATCGTTCTGGCCGGCGGTGCCACCGGCGCCGATCATGGTGTGCGCCTCGTCGATGAACAGAATGATCGGATGCGGGCTCTTCTTGACCTCGTCGATGACATTTTTCAGCCGGTTCTCGAACTCCCCCTTGACGCTGGCACCGGCCTGCAAAAGGCCCAGATCGAGGGTGTGCAGCGCAACGCCCTGCAGAATTTCCGGCACGTCACCCTCGGCGATGCGCCGGGCGAGACCTTCCACAACGGCCGTCTTGCCGACGCCGGCCTCTCCGGTGAGGATTGGATTGTTCTGGCGCCGACGCATGAGAATGTCGATGACCTGACGGATTTCCCCATCGCGGCCGATGACCGGATCGATGCGCCCTTCGCGCGCGCGTTGGGTCAGGTCGGTGGTGAACTGATCCAGCGCCGGCGTCCTGGACAGCCCAGCGCTGCCCGGTGTGCCGGCATCACCCTCGGTCTCGGCCGGCGCACCCGCATCGGCGAAGCGTACGCCCTGTGCATTCTCCTGCGAGCCTTCGGTAAGCCGCGCGAAATCATGCTTCAGCTCATCCAGCTTGAAGCGCACGAACAGCTTCGATCCACGATAGGCCAGCTGCGACAAGCCCGGCTCGGTCAACAGGGCCAGCAGCAGGTGTCCGCTGCGTATGCGCGTGGTTTCCGAATCCAGCGAAGCGATCAACCACGCATGCTCGAAGAGCGTTGGCAGGTGCTGGGAGAATACCGGCGTCCGCGTATTCCCAGTCTTGAAGCGCTCCACTTCATTGAAAAGATCCTGCTCGATCGCCTCAGGCGCTATTCCTGAGCGCCGTGCGATCAGCACGAAATCACTCTGGGGCTGCTCAAGCAGCGCCAGAAACAGATGCTCCACATCCACTTCATAGTTTCCGCGCGACATGCACAGGTTGGCCGCGCGCTCGGCAGCCAGCCGACAGGTATCGTCCAGTTTGCCGATCAGGGTTTTCAGGTTGATGCTCATGCGGGAAACAATGCTCCTTGCTGGATTCCTGGACGTCGGCGGTCGCGACGGGTCAGTGCAATGTGGGAATGCTGTAGGTGGTGTCGGCACGGTGTGCGGTTGTCGGACGGGTACTGAGATACCCATCCCAGCCAAGCCGCGCGACATGGCCTTCGCCAAGTGCCGCCTGGCGCACGTCGTCGGCATGCAGCACCAGGCGCACTTCATATTCCAGTCCCCCGCCGGTCAGCAGGGACAGCCACTTTGAAAGCGCGTTCGCGGCATCGCCGCCGGGCAGCATGGCATCGAACTGATGCCGGCGCAGCGGACCGATGTCCAGACGCAGACGCAGGTCACGTTGCCAGACCCGATCGCCGGCCAGGGCGGTCGAGCCCAGCGTGGCATTGGCCATGCCCAGCCGCGTGCCCTGCCCGGGCGGCACGTTGTACCAGGCGCCAACGAACTGCTGCAGCTCGATCGGAACCTGGAAATAATCGGAAAGCACGCGCTGCAGCACCGCCGCCGACACCGGCCGCTGGCGGATCGCGCCGGCGTAGTAGGCCACCGCCTGGTCGAAGACCCGGCTGCGATCATCGATCATCCGCTC
>JAFAFF010000001.1 GCA_023423605.1 Pseudomonadota bacterium | reverse complement strand
CGTTGGTGGCGGCCACCACCGGCGCGATGCGGTCGGTCATCGATACCCCCTCCACGCCCAGCATCCAGCGCACGCGCGCTTCTTCCAGGTAGGAGATGTACTTGGCGTTGTTGACGTGGCCCATGCTGTCCATGTCGCGCCAGCGCACGCTGATCGGGATGCGGGCCAGTATCTTGTGTTCGGTGCTCATCAGGCGTCCTTCTTCTTCGTCGTGCTCTTGCTGGCCTTGCCGGTGCTCCGGGCGGCAGCCACCTTCTTCGCCGGCTTCTCCGGCTTCACCTTGCGCGGCGGGCGGGCATCGGGCTTGTTGGCCACCGCCGCCGGCTGGTCCGGGCGCGCGCTGGTCGATGGCAGCATGCGCGCCAGGAACTGGCCGGTGTACGACGCCGGGCAGGCGGCCACGTCTTCCGGGGTGCCGGTGACCAGGATGGTGCCGCCGCGATGGCCGCCTTCCGGGCCCAGGTCGACGATCCAGTCCGCGGTCTTGATGACGTCCAGGTTGTGTTCGATCACCACCACCGTGTTGCCCTCGTCGCGCAGCTTGTGCAGCACGCCGAGCAGCGCTTCGATGTCATGGAAGTGCAGGCCGGTGGTCGGCTCGTCGAGGATGTACAGCGTGCGTCCGGTATCGCGGCGCGACAGTTCCTTGGACAGCTTCACGCGCTGCGCTTCGCCGCCGGAAAGCGTGGTCGCGCTCTGGCCCAGCGTGATGTAGCTCAGGCCCACGTCCACCAGCGTTTCCAGCTTGCGTGCGATGCTCGGTACCGGCTCGAACAGCTTCAGCGCATCTTCGACGGTCATGTTCAGCACGTCGCTGATGGTGTAGCCCTTGTAGAGGATTTCCAGCGTTTCGCGGTTGTAGCGCTTGCCATGGCAGACGTCGCAGGGCACGTACACGTCCGGCAGGAAGTGCATTTCCACCTTGATCAGGCCATCACCCTGGCAGGCTTCGCAGCGCCCACCGCGTACGTTGAAGCTGAAACGTCCCGGTGAATAACCGCGCGCGCGCGCTTCCGGCACCTGCGCATACAGTTCGCGCAACGGCGTGAACAGGCCGGTGTAGGTGGCCGGGTTCGAGCGCGGGGTGCGGCCGATCGGCGACTGGTCGATATCCACGACCTTGTCGAACAGGTCCAGCCCGTCGATGGATCGGTAAGGCGCAACCTGGTGCGAGGAGCCGTTGATCTCGTTGGCCGCCAGCGAATACAGGGTGTCGTTGATCAGCGTGGACTTGCCCGAACCGGACACACCGGTGATGCAGGTCAGCAGGCCGGAGGGAATATCCAGGTCCACGCCCTTCAGGTTGTTGCCGCTGGCCCCGCGCAGGTGCAGGGTCATCTTCGGGTTCGGCTTGTGCCGGCGCGCCGGGATCTCGATGGAACGCTTGCCCGACAGGTACTGGCCGGTGAGCGAGCGCGGTGCATCCAGGATGTCCTGCAGGGTGCCCTGGCCGACGATCTCGCCGCCATGCACGCCGGCCCCGGGGCCGATATCCAGCACGTAATCCGCCAGGCGGATCGCATCCTCGTCATGTTCGACCACGATCACCGTGTTGCCGAGATCGCGCAGGCGGGTCAGGGTGCCCAGCAGGCGCTCGTTGTCACGCTGGTGCAGGCCGATGGACGGCTCATCCAGCACGTACATCACGCCCACCAGGCCGGCGCCGATCTGCGATGCCAGGCGGATGCGCTGCGCCTCGCCGCCGGACAGCGTGTCGGCCTTGCGCTCCAGGGTGAGGTAATCCAGGCCCACATCGACGAGGAAACCAAGGCGCTCGCCGATCTCCTTGACGATCTTGGCCGCGATCTCGCCGCGCCAGCCCGGCAGGCTCAGCGTGCTGAAGAACTTCAGCGCTTCATCGATGGGCAGCACCACCAGGTCCGGCAGCGGACGGTCGGCCACGAACACGTTGCGCGCGGCCCGGTTCAGGCGCGCACCGCCGCATTCCGGGCAGCTGCGCTCGCTGATGTACTTGCCCAGTTCTTCCTGCACCGCCGCCGATTCGGTTTCCTTGTAGCGGCGTTCCAGGTTGGGAATGATGCCTTCGAAGCGGTGCTTGCGCTGGGTGCGGCCGCCGGCTTCAGTGAAGTAGGTGAAGCTGATGCTCTCATCGCCGCTGCCGTACAGCACCGCCTTCTGGACGGCGGGCGACAGCGTGTTCCAGGCCGCGTCGACGTCGAACCTGTAATGCTTGGCCAGCGAAGCGATCAGCTGGAAGTAGTAGGCGTTGCGACGGTCCCAGCCGCGCACCGCGCCGGCCGACAGTGGCAGTTCCGGATGCACCACCACGCGCGCCGGATCGAAGAACTCGGCCATGCCCAGGCCATCGCAGCCGGGGCAGGCGCCCATCGGCGCGTTGAAGGAAAACAGGCGCGGTTCCAGTTCGGGCAGCGAGTAATCGCAGACCGGGCAGGAATACTTGGAGGAAAACAGCGAAGGCGTGGTGTCGGGGGCATCCAGGCTCTGCACCGAGGCCATGCCATCGCCCAGCTTCAGCGCGGTCTCGAAGCTTTCCGCCAGCCGCTGCTTGATGTCCTCGCGCGGGCGGAAACGGTCGATCACGGCCTCGATGGTGTGCTTCTGGCGCAGCGCCAGCGCCGGTACCTCGTCGATCTCATGCAACACGCCGTCCACGCGTACGCGCACGAAGCCCTGCGCGCGCAGCTGGTCGAAGACCTGCGCATGCTCGCCCTTGCGGTCGCGGATCACCGGTGCCAGCAGCATGTAACGCTGTTCCGGATCCAGCGTCAGCACCTGGTCCACCATCTGGCTGACCGTCTGTGCTTCCAGCGGGTAACCGTGGTCCGGGCAGCGCGGGGTGCCGACGCGGGCGTACAGCAGGCGCAGGTAGTCGTAGATCTCGGTGATGGTGCCGACCGTCGAGCGCGGGTTGTGCGAGGTCGATTTCTGTTCGATGGAAATCGCCGGGGACAGGCCTTCGATATGGTCCAGGTCCGGCTTTTCCATCACGCTCAGGAACTGGCGGGCATAGGCCGACAGCGATTCGACGTAACGGCGCTGGCCCTCGGCGTAGATGGTGTCGAACGCCAGCGACGACTTGCCCGAGCCGGACAGGCCGGTGATCACGATCAGCTTGTCGCGCGGCAGGTCGAGATCCAGGTTCTTCAGGTTGTGCGTCCGCGCGCCGCGGATGCGGATGAAATCCATCGCCATGGGGAATCCGGTTGTGGGGGGCTTGGGCTGGGGCCCGGCCAGCAGGAAGGGCGTCGGGAAAGGCAATCGGTCAGCCTACCGAGCAGATCAGATGGGGGCAATGGGCGACAATGCCAGTCCGATGTCTCACCCCGTGAGACGCGGCTCAGCTTTGTGTAGAGCGGGGCTCTGCCCCGCTGCATCCGGTCCAGCCGGGGCGACAGCCGGGCAGAGCCCGGCTCTGCGTGGCGGGTTGACCCGGATTGTTGCGGGCGGGTAAAATCCCGCTTCTGTCCGCCCTCGATGGTGGCAGTCCAAGACCACAATAACTACAGAGGAAGTCTGGTCATGTACGCAGTACTGGTCACCGGCGGTAAGCAATACCGCGTCGCGCAGGGCGAAACGCTCCGCGTGGAAAAGCTCGAAGCCGAGATCGGCAACGAGATCAAGTTCGACAACATCCTGCTGCTGGGCGACAGCGATGGCATCAAGATCGGCGACGCACTGAGCGGCGCTTCGGTCACCGCCAAGGTCGTGTCCCAGGGTCGTGCCGACAAGGTCCGGATCATCAAGTTCCGTCGCCGCAAGCACCACATGAAGCGCCAGGGTCACCGTCAGTACTACACCGAAATCGAGATCACCGGCATCGCCGGTGGCAGCAAGTAAGGAGAACAGGTCATGGCACATAAAAAGGGCGTAGGCTCCTCGCGCAACGGTCGCGACTCCAACCCGAAGTACCTGGGCGTCAAGATCTTCGGTGGCCAGGCCATCGGCGCCGGCAACATCATCGTGCGTCAGCGCGGTACCCAGTTCCATCCGGGCACCGGCGTCGGCCTGGGCCGTGATCACACCCTGTTCGCGCTGGTCGACGGCAAGGTGGAGTTCTCGGTGAAGGGCCCGAAGAAGCGTCGCACCGTCAGCGTGGTTTCGGCCGAAGCCTGATCCAGGCACGGCTGGCGCCCATGCCGGTCATGGGTACGCTGCAGAAGAGCCCCGCTTCGGCGGGGCTTTTCGTTGGATCAATGGTAAAACGGGC
>JAFAFF010000199.1 GCA_023423605.1 Pseudomonadota bacterium | reverse complement strand
GCCCTCGCCGGGATGCCGCGCCTGCCAGGCCTTCAACGCCTCCCGGTAGCGCTGCAGTTCCTCGCTGTACAGATCCAGCACGCACAGCGGGCAACCGCTTCCGCAGCATTCATTGGGGCCGGGCTCTTCCGGCGGTATCGGACGGGGATCGGGATCGGACACGCGCACACACCAGCAACAGATGGGCGCCAGTGTAGCCAGAGGCTGCCTCAGCCCTCCACCCTGCGCCGCAGGTTCGCCCGCGCCTGGGCATCGAAATGCCGATGGAAGAGATCGCTGAGGAAGATGCGCGGCTGGCCCAGCAGGTTGCGCAGGAAGCGCCTGCGGCCGGCCCGGTACAGGAAGCCGGGCACCCTGCCGGCATATTCCTCGGCCACGCCGTCATCGTACGCATCGAAGACGTCAGCTGGCGCACCGATGATGGCCATGTCGCAGTCCAGGAACAGGGCGGCTTCTTCGTCCACGTCACCGGACTGCAGCGTGCCATGGCGCGCGGTCAGCAGGATCAGCTCGCGTACGCGCGCCACGTCGATACCGGTGTCCGGCAGCCAGCGCGCGATCTCGCTGGCGGCAAGATCGGCCGAGCGCGCTTCGTTGTCCTTGCGCCCGCTTTCATAGATGGCATCGTGATACAGCACGGCCAGGAATACTTCACGCGGCTGCCGCCAGCCAGCCTGTCCGGCCACCCACTGGCAATGCTGCAGCAGGGCACGCACATGACCGAAGTGATGATAGGCGCGTGGAGGCGTGGCATAGCAGGCCTGCACTGCCTCCCACTGGCCGGTGGGCAACGGGACGGGCTGGAAATCCATGGTTCCAGCATCGCGCTCCCGGTGTCACCGCGCAAGCACTGGCGAATATTTCACCAGCACGTCACGACGCCCGTCGCGCAAGGCCCACGTACGGTTATGCACAGCTTTGTCGCGACATCGTCCACACCGGCTGTGGATCACCGCGCGCGTCCGACCAGCGGTACGGCGGCGTGCCGCACCGGCGCTAGACTCGCTTCATTGCAGGCCTTCGCCGTGGAGGAGGATGCCGATGTCGCGCGTGCTGCTGCTCTTCCTGCTGCTGGTTCCCTGTGCGCAGACCGGCGCGCAGGTGTCCATGCCGCCCTCGCCCGTGGCCGCGCCGACTAGCGCCGCCGACGCTTCCCCGGTGCCTTCGCCCGGCCAGGTGCTGCTCATGCCACCAGCACTTGCCACCCTGCTGCACGACCGCGTGATCGCGCCGACCAGCGGACGCGAAGAGCGACTGCAGCGGCTGGTGGAGATGATCTTCGACCGCAACGGCATGGACCTGCAGTACGACCCCGATGCCACCTACACCATCGCTGAAACCTGGCAGCACCGGCGTGCCAACTGCCTGTCCTTCACCCTGTTGTTCGTCACCCTGGCGCGTGCGGCCGGCATCCAGGCACGCGTGCAGGAAGTGGAACGGGTGGCGTCCTGGTACCAGGACGCGGGCGCGCTCTACAGCATCGGCCACGTCAATGCCGGCATCGAGGTCAACGGTCGTAGCGGCACCGTCGACCTGGACCGCAACGTGCTCTACGACCGCCAGGGGCCGCGTCCGATCAGCGACGCGCGTGCGCTCGCGCATTTCTACAACAACCGCGGTGCCGCTTCCATGGAATCGGGACGGTTCGTCCAGGCACGCATGGCTTTCGATGCGGCACTGCGCCAGGACCCGGCGTTCACCGCCACTCTGAACAACCTGGGCGTGCTGGAAGCCCGCCAGGGGCATCTGCAGCAGGCGCGCGGACATTACATGGCCGCGCTGCGCGTCTCGCCACGGCATGCCCCCACCCTGGCCAACGCCAGCGCGCTGCTGCTGCGCCTGGGCGATGCGCAGCAGGCGGCACGGTTGCAGCAGCGGTTGCAGAACGAGCGCCAGGGCGATCCGTTCGTGCAGTACATGCTGGGGGTGCAGGCAGAGCGCCAGGGCGACCTGCCGCGCGCCATCCGTTCCTACCGCCGCGCAGTGCGCCTGTATGACAGCGCGCACCAGTTCCATTTCGCACTGGCGCGCGCCTACTTCCTGGACGGCCAGCCGAAGCAGGCGGACGTGCAGCTGCGGCGCGCGCTGCAACTGGGCGGCGCGTCACAGCAGGCACGCTACCAGGACAAGCTGGACAGCCTGCAACGCTGGCGCCTGCAGCAGGCCAGCGCGCGCCTTGGCCGCTGACGGCAACGCAGGCGCGGCGTTCCGGCACCATGAACCCTGCCCCGCAGCCGCGTAGTGCCGGGCTCTGCCCGGCAGCTCTCCGTTCCGGCACCAGGAACCTGACGCGGGCGAGCGCAATCAGACCTTGCGCAGGAAACAGGTCTTCAGCACCAGGCCCTTGATCTTGTCCGAATTGCCTTCGATGTGTTCGGCATCGTCCTCGACCAGGCGGATGTTGCGGATCACCGTGCCCTGCTTCAGCGGAATGGATGACCCCTTCACTTTCAGGTCCTTGATCACGGTAACGGTGTCGCCGGCCGCCAGCACGTTGCCATTGCTGTCACGTACCACCACGCTGCCGGTGCTTTCCTCTTCGCCCGTCCATTCGAAGCCGCAGTCCGCGCAGATCATCAACGCCCCATCGGCATAGGTGTTTTCCAGGGTGCATTGCGGACAGGCGGGGACGGCGGACATGGCAGGGCCTTGCAGGAATCTCGACAGGCCATAGTGTAACCGGCAGGCGGCGGCAGCCGAAGCCGGCCCCCCCGGCCCGTCCCGGTGCCGCAACCGCAGCCCGTTCCGGGTTACAGTGCGCGGCCCTCGGACCAATGGAATATTCAGCATGCGCCTGGGCATCGACTTCGGCACCAGCAATTCGGCCGCGGCCGTGGTCCGCGACGGCAGGTTGCAGGCGATCCGTTTCGGCGATGCCGAGCAGTTCCGCACCACCGTCTTCTTCCCCGGCATCATGCAGGACCCCGGCGATTTCCAGCCCGATCCGGCGCAGGAACATGAACTGCAGCAGATGATCGAGCGCAGCGCGCGCGACGCCCGCGCCGCCGGCCAGCCACGTCCGCTGCAGGCCCTGCGTCGCGATGCGCTGCGCGTGCTGCGACGCCAGTGGATGGAAGCGCGCATGGCCGAACCGCGCAGTTCCAGCCAGCTGCTGCAGAACGCTGTCTATGGTGACGCCGCGCTGGAAGCCTATTTCGAGGAGAACGAAGGCAATCTGGTGCAGAGCCCGAAATCCATGCTCGGCTACAACCTGCATCCGCGTGCACGGCAGACCATCACCGGCATCGCCACCCACATCCTGGAACACATCCGCCTGACCGCCAGCGCGCAGTTGGGCACGGTGGTACGCGAAGCGTTGCTGGGGCGGCCGGTGCAGTTCCGCAGTTC
>JAFAFF010000176.1 GCA_023423605.1 Pseudomonadota bacterium | reverse complement strand
AAGCTGTACTCCGACGGCAACGTGGTGGTGGTATGGATGGACACGCAGACCGGCAGGAGCGCCCCGTTGCCGGATGCGCTGCGCAAGGCCTGCAGCTGATCCCCGCTGCGCGATACGACTTCAGCCGGGCAGAGCCCGGCTCTACGAGACCATGCCATGTAGAGCGGGGCTCTGCCCCGCTGCGCGACACGGCTCCAGCCGGGCAGAGCCCGGCTCTACCTGACCTGCAACACGGCGACGGCCTCGTCGCCTCCTTCCAGTTCCAGCACCAATGGCAATGATTGCCCCTTCTGCAGCGGCGCCCTGCCGCGCATCAGCATCAGGTGCAATCCGCCCGGCCTGAGTTCCACGCTGGCACCGGCGGCAATCGGCAGACCATGTACGTGCTGCATGCGGCTCACGTCATCGACCACCGTGGTTTCATGGAGCGAAACCTCCGCGAACGCGCTGCTTCGCGCCCCGGTGATCGTGACAGGTGCATCGCAGCGGTTATGGATCACGCCGTAACCGGCGGTCATCGGCATTGCCGCACCCGGCGGCAGACGCGCCCAGCCTTCGGCCATCTGCACGCAGGCCACCTCGGCTGCCGATGCGGCGCCCGCACACAACACCAACAATACGCCAACGAATGGTTTGGTTATCATCGCTCCACGTTCCCTGCCCGCAAGAGACCGCAGCATGACCACGCTCATCCAGGTGTTCAACCATGGCCCGATCCGCGAACTGCGCCTTGCCCGTCCGCCGGTCAACGCGCTGGACACCGATCTCTGCCGCCAGCTCATCCACGCCGTCGACCAGGCCATGGCCGAAGATGTGCACGGCCTGGTGCTGTCCGGCAGCGAACGGATATTCACCGGCGGCATGGATGTACCGCACCTGCTTTCCCATGGCGACGACCAGCATGCGCTGCTGGACAGCTGGAATGCCTTTTTCGGCGCCGTACGCACCATCGCCGAAAGCCGCATCCCGGTGGTCGCCGCGCTTACCGGTCACGCCCCGGCCGGCGGCTGCGTGCTGGCGCTGTGCTGCGATTACCGGGTGATGGCGCGCAGCATCGATCCGGCCCAGCCATTCGCCATCGGCCTGAATGAAGTGCAGGTGGGACTGGTGGCGCCGGAGGGCATCCAGCGCCTGCTGCGCCGCGTGGTCGGCCCCCATCGCGCCGGCACCCTGCTGGCCACCGCCGCCATGGTGCCGGCCGAACAGGCCCTGCAGATCGGCCTGGTGGACGAACTGGCCGATGGCGAGCTGGTGGTGGCGCGCGCGGTTGCATGGCTGCAGGATCTGCTGAAGATGCCACGCCAGCCGATGCTGATGACCCGCGCCATCGCCCGTGCGGACCTGCATGAAGCACTGCACCCGGACCTCATCCGCCTGGATCGTTTCGTCGAGGCCTGGTATGCCCCGGATGCGCAACAGGCGCTGCACGCCCTGGTCGCCCGCCTGCGCAGGTGATGCCGGCCGGCAAACCGCACCGTAGAGCGGGGCTCTGCCCCGCTGCGCGACATGGTTTCAGCCGGGCAGAGCCAGGCTCTACCTGATGTCTGCCCCGCTGCGCGATACGGTTTCAGCCGGGCAGAGCCCGGCTCTACCTGGTGTCTGGCCCGCTATAATCGGCGCCTGATCCAATACCGGACCGCCCCTTGAACGACACGCACGAACCCGTCGTCTCCGAACTGATCGACCTGCTCAGCCTGGAACGCCTCGAGGACAACCTGTTCCGCGGCCAGAGCCGCGATATCGGCACCAAGTACGTGTTCGGCGGCCAGGTGCTGGGACAGGCGCTGGCCGCGGCGCAGGCAACGGTGGACAACGGTCGCCACGTGCATTCGCTGCATGCCTACTTCCTGCGTGCCGGCAACATCGACCATCCCATCGTGTACGACGTGGACCGTACCCGCGACGGCGGCAGCTTCTCCGTGCGCCGGGTCACCGCCATCCAGCATGGCAAGGT
Organism: Pseudomonadota bacterium; assembly: GCA_023423605.1. Lineage (GTDB taxonomy): Bacteria > Pseudomonadota > Gammaproteobacteria > Xanthomonadales > Xanthomonadaceae > Stenotrophomonas. The sequence goes on along the minus strand of JAFAFF010000176.1, from coordinate 4,506 downwards.
GATCTTCTTCTGCGCGGCCTCCTTCCAGCAGGAAGAAAGCGGCGCAGAACACCAGCACAAGATGCCGGAAGTTCCGCAGCCGGAAGACATCGAACCGAACCGGCCGCTGCCGCAGGACGTGCTCGACCGCCTGCCGATCAAGGTACAGCGCTGGCTGTCGCGCGGTGGCCCGTTCGAATTCCGGCATGTCTATCCGCGCGACGAGCTCAATCCGCCCAAGCGCCCGCCCTATCACCAGGTCTGGTTCCGCCTGACCGAACCGGTGGGCGATGCGCCGGAGCTGCACCAGGCCCTGCTCGCCTACGCCTCCGATTTCCACCTGCTGGGCACGGCCACGTTCCCGCACGGCATCAGCTACTACCATCCGCACGTGCAGATGGCCTCGCTGGACCACGCAATCTGGTTCCATCGCCCGTTCCGCGCCGACGACTGGCTGCTGTATTCCCTGGACAGCCCCAGCGCCCAGGATTCGCGAGGCCTGGCGCGCGGCCAGTTCTTCGACCGCCATGGCCGGCTGGTGGCCAGCACCGCGCAGGAAGGCCTGATCCGCGTGGTGCCGGACAGTACCGCGGCCGCCGCCGTACCGGCGAAGGACTGAGGGCGGGACGATGAGGCAGATCTTCAGCAGCCAGCGCGTGGAAACCGTGGAGGGCGTGGCCGAACTGCTGCGCAGCCATGACATCGAAGTGCGGGTGACCGATGGCCGCACGTACCACAGCCGCCGCAGCGGGCAGTTCAGCTATCTCGACGAAGGCAAGGGGCAACGGTTTCCCACCGTCTGGGTAGTGCGCGCCGATGACCAGCCACGTGCACGCGACATCCTGCGCGATGCGCGCCTGCTCGACACCACCCGCCGCGACCATCCCACCGCCGAATTCGCGTTCCGCGATACCGCAGCGCCGGCGTCCGGGCGCGGATGGGCATGGCGGATCCGCATCGCGCTGCTGGTGGTGATTGCTGCCGTGGCGCTGTTCATCGCACTGGGACATCGCAGCGCCCAGCAACCCGGCACGTCCGCACCGGCACCGGCACCCGCGCCAGCACCGGCGCAGGAAGAAGAAGTACGCGTGCGCGTCCAGCCAGCCGAATGAGCAGGTAGAGCCGGGCTCTGCCCGGCTGGTGTACCACCGGATGGCCGGCCAACGTCACCCCATTGAATCCGGTCACATTCGCCGGACGGCTCCGTCATGGAACACAATCCCGACAGGAGGCCGCCCATGTCCGTTGTCGCCGCACCCATCGACGAAACCCTGCACCGCGAACTGCCCGCCGCCGCCGGCGGTTGCCAGCATGCCTATGGGCGCATCGTGCTGGCCTGCCAGAACACCATCACCGCCATCGCGCTGGCCATCACCCGTGATCGCCATGCCAGCGAGGACATCGCGCAGGAAGCGTTCGTGCGCGGATGGCAGCAGCTGCACCAGTTGCGTAATCCGAGCAGCTTCATGCCGTGGCTGCGGCAGATCACCCGCAACCTTGCCCGCGACTGGCTGCGCATGCAGCGCGGTCGGCCGTTGTCCGGGGACGCAGCGGACCTGGCCATCAGCATGGCCGCCGATCCAGCACCCGATGCCGCCGACCGCCTGCTGCGCCTGGAAGAAGAGGTGGCGGCCGAAGACATCATCTCCGCCCTGCCCGAGGACAGCCGTGAAGTGCTGTTGCTGTACTACCGCGAGGGGCAGCGGTCGCAGCAGGTGGCAGGATTGCTCGGGCTCAGCGATGCGGCAGTGCGCAAGCGCCTTTCGCGTGCACGCGGCCTGGTCCGCGACGGCATGTTGCAGCGCTTCGGCGAGTTCGCGCGCAGCACCGCGCCCAGTGCCGCTTTCGCCACCACCGTGGTGTCCCTGCTGATGGTGGTGGCGCCCGGCAGCGCCAGTGCGGCCATCGTGCTCGGCACCACGGTCGGGGTTGGCGGCACCAAGCTGGGGCTGGGCGGTGCCAGCGCCGGATCGGGAACCGCGCTCGGTTCATTGGCCGCCGCCGCGGGCCAGTTGCCGGCCGTGGCGGGCAAGATCAGCTGGGGAGCCATCGGCATGGCGGTGGTGGTCGGTACCGCCGCCTGCTACCTGGGCGGACGCTACCTGATGTCATTCGCGGAAACCCACGACGAGCGCGCGCGCATCCGCCGTTTCGTGCACCTCAATACCTTCAGCGCACTGGTGGTATGCATCACGGTGTTGCTGATGTCCCTGCTGTCGCTGCCCACGGTGTTCGAGCTGGCCGCGCTGGCGATCGGCATGGCGGTGATCTGCTGGCAGATCCTGGTGCCATTGCAGCGGATCATGACCCCCCTGGTGGCGCGCGATGCGCAACGCCGCGGGCGCCACGGCAGGAACTGGACCTATGAAATGCTCTACGGACGCACGGCCGTGATCGCATCGCTGCTGTTGGTGGTCGGCACGGTGGCCTGGATACTCTCAAAGCACGGCGCACTGTAGGCCGGCCAGGCGCCTGGCTCTGCCAGGCCAGGCCGGCCGGGGATTCCCGGCCGGCCGCCATTCTCAACGCGCCGGACGCGGACCGCCCATCGGCGGCTTGCCCGCGTGGCGGGCACCGTGTATCGGGCCCTTCGCGGCGTCGAACTCGGCCTTGCTCAACTGGCCATCCTTGTTGGTATCGGCAGCGGTGAACCAGGCATCACGATGCTGCTTCATGCGCAGCTCGCGGTCGGCCTTGTCCAGGAAGCCGTCCTTGTTGACGTCCAGCCTGTCGAAACGTTCGGCCAGACGCGCGTCGGCCTTGGCTTCATCGCGGCTGATGCGGCCGTCCTTGTTGGCATCCAGCTTCGCCCAGGCCTGGCCATGGCCACGGCCCGGGCCGCGACGGCCATGCTTGCCACGCGGCATTTCCTCGCGCGACAGCTTGCCGTCCTTGTTGCTGTCCAGCTGGTCGAAACGCTCGGCCAGGCGTGGCGAAGCGGCGGCTTCCTTGCGGTCGATGAAGCCATCGTTGTTGGTATCCAGCTTGACCGGACGCTGCGATGCGGGCGGCGCATCGGCCGCCAGGGCGACACCGGTGGCGGAGGTGCTCAGCAGCAGGGCAAGCAGCAGGGGGGTACGCAGGCTCATGGGTCACTCCAATGGTCGGGACAGGTCGGGGTGCATTCGTCACCCTCGTGATACAGACAACGCCCGACCACGCCGGCGGTTGACCGGGACGACGGCCGCGTTCATCGGGCAGACAGTCGCGTCTGCTGCGACATGCACGGGCTATCCTGTGCAGATGGCGATCCACGGCAACCGAGATGACGAACTGCGGCTGTTCCAGACCGGCGAACATCCGTGCGGTTACTGGCCGGACCGCACCGCGCGCGACCTGGTGCTGGACCCGCACGACCGCCGGCTGGGCGGGCTGTATCCCATGGCGCTGGGCTGGGGCTTCCGCCGCAGCGGCGATCTGGTCTACCGGCCGCACTGCGCGCAATGCCATGCCTGCGTGGCCGTGCGCATTCCCGTGGCGCGCTTCGTCCCGGGCCGCAGCCAGCGGCGCTGTGCCGCGCGCAACGCCGACCTGGAAGTGCGCATCACCGCGGCCACCGCGCGCGAAGAACTGTTCCAGCTGTACCACCGCTATCTCGCGCACCGTCACGCCAACGGCGGCATGGACGACCACGGTCCGCACGAGTTCGAACAGTTCCTGATCGGCAGCTGGTCGCATACCCGCTTCATGGAGATACGCCTGCCGCCGCCGCAGGGTGGCCCCGGCCTGCTGGTCGGCGTGGCCGTCACCGACGTCACCGACAACGGCCTGTCTGCGGTCTACACCTTTTTCGACCCCGCCCACGCCGACCGTGGCCTGGGCACCTTCGCCATCCTGCAGCAGATTGCCTGGGCACGACGCGAGGGCCTGGCCCATGTCTACCTGGGCTACTGGATCCGCGATCACCGCAAGATGGATTACAAGCGCCGCTTCCGTCCGCTGGAAGCCTACGACGGGCGGCGCTGGAGCGATTTCGACAGCGAACGGGCCGGTCGCTGACAAGCCACTGACACTCGACCGGGTGCACAATAGCGCCCATGAAAATCCAGACCTTCCGCCTGCCCCTGCTTGCCGCCGCCATCGCCCTGCTGGGTGCCTGCGCGCAACTGCCCGAACGGACCTCCTCGATGCCACCTTCCGGAACCACGTTGCGGTTGGCGACGTACAACACCTCGCTGTATTCGGACGAGGCGGGAGGGCTGATCCGCGAACTGGAAGGCGACAGCGCGCACGCGCGCAAGATCGCCGCGGTGCTGCAGCAGGTGCGGCCGGACCTGGTGCTGCTCAACGAATTCGATTTCGACGATGCGCACCGCGCCGCCGACCTGTTCCAGCAGCGCTACCTGGACGTGGCGCAGCCCGGTGGTGGCGAGCCGCTGCACTTCGCCTACCGCTATCTGGCGCCGGTCAATACCGGCGTGCCCAGCGGACTGGACCTGGACAACAACGGCCAGGTCGGCGGTGAAGGCCGCAACCGTGGCAATGATGCATGGGGCTACGGCCTGCACCCGGGGCAGTACGGCATGC
>JAFAFF010000148.1 GCA_023423605.1 Pseudomonadota bacterium | reverse complement strand
TTCGCCGCCGGGTACCTGCTGGTGTGGTTGCACCAGCGCGGTGGCAACGTGCAGCTGCTGCGTGCCTTCCTGGTGGTGGGGCTGCTGGGCGGGCTGACCACGTTTTCATCGTTGATGCTGGAAACGCTGGTGTTCGCGCGTACCGAGCGCGGGATGATGGTGCCGGTGTACCTGGGCGCCAGCCTGGCCGGCGGCATGTTGCTGGTGTGGCTGGGCGCGCGGCTGGCTGAAAGCGCGCGGTAGGCGCCGGTGAGGTGATCGAACGGGTGGAACCCCCTCGCGGCTGGCGGCGGGTTTCCGGAATGGACGACGGGTGGGCGCGGCGGCGCGGGACCCGCCGTGAATACGTCCGTGCAGGCTTGTGTTCGGCTCCTGCCTCACACAGTCCCGCGCCGCCCGAGCCACCCCTCGCCTTGACAGTTTCCATCGCCGGCCAGCCGCGAAAAAAAGAATATAAAAGCAGCCCGGTATCGACGCGGCTGGAAGGGTGCGGGATACATTTCGACACGCCTTTCGCAAGCGATAACCATTCTCGTTTGCTAGACTGGAGAGCGAGGCCGGTGCGGCCTTGCCGCGCGCCGCCCGGTGCCGGTGCATCTGCCACGGGTTCCGCATGTTTTCGTTTTCGTCCGCCGTCCGTCTTGTCTGCACGCTCACCGCGATCTGCGCCCTGGTGCCTGGCATCGCCACGCCACTGCATGCGCAGCAGCGCAATCCGGCGCAGCTGATGGGCCGGACCGTGCTCGATGAGCCGGCTTCGAGCTACCGTTTCGAACGTTTCGAGGTGGAAAGTGCGGACCGGCAGCGACGCTGGCGGGTCAATCTCGGCATTCCGGTGGCCGGTCGCGCCGACGCGGAACAGGGCGCGCCATCACCGGCGCTGTATGCGCTGGATGGCAATGCCGTGGCGATGGTGCTGGACCAGCAACTGCTGGCCGAACTCGCCGCCAGCAAGGCGCCGCCGGTGCTGGTGCTGATCGGCTATGACAACGAACGGCGCATCGATTCGGTGCAGCGCACCCGCGATTACACCGCATGGATCGACCGCGCCGACGATGAAAGCGGACAGGTGCAGGTGGTCGGCGGCGGCGCGTACGCGTTCCTGGACATCATCGAGCGCCGCATCAAGCCGGAAGTGGCGCGTCGCGCCGACATCGATCCGCAGCGCCAGGCGCTGTGGGGCCATTCGCTGGGCGGCCTGTTCGTGCTCAGCAGCCTGTACACGCGGCCGGCAGCATTCCAGCAGTACGTGGCGGCCAGTCCGTCGCTGTGGTGGAGCAAGGGCGCGCCGCTGGGCGACCTGGAAACCCAGTTCATCGACAACAGCACCGGCCAGCCCGCGCAGCTGTGGGTGATGCTTGGCGGCGATGAGCGCAGTGGCAACCGTGGCACGCGGGACATGAACAATCCACGCGTGGTGGCACACCTGCGCCGGGTCGGCGGCGCATCGTCGGATGCCGCGCATGCGCTTTCCGAACGCCTGCGCGGCGTGCCCGGACTGCAGGTGCAGTACCGCGAGTTTCCCGGCCTGGGCCACGGCCCGATGCTGCCGGCCTCGTTCAAGGCCACGCTGTCGGTGCTGTACGGCATCGGCGACCACAGCGGCACGCCGGCCTCGCCGTAGACCCGGCCGCCGCTGGCAAAGCAACTGTTTCCACCCAGCGCCGGTCGTTGCAGGCCGGTCGCCAAGGCAGCGACCCCTCGCGCCGCATGCGCGATTCCAAGCAAGGAGTTCCCCATGTCCTTCCGTTCCTCCCTCCGCAGCCCGCTGCGTTCCGGCGTGCTTGCCGCAGGTGTCCTGCTGGCGCTGGCCGCACAGGCGCAGCCGGTATTCGATGCGCCGGCCAACGGCTTCAAGGGCAAGCTGGTCACGCGCAGCCAGAACCCGGTCGCCGGCGGCACCGCAGAGGTCATCGGCAGCGATTTCGTGCCTGGCCAGAAGGTGGAGCTGCTGCGCGGGCAGACCGTGTTGACCGACGCGCCGTTGACCGTGGACGCGAATGGACAATTCAAGACCGAATTGGTCATTCCGGCCGATGCGGTGCCGGGCCAGCATCCACTGGTGGCGCGCGCGGTCGGTCCGGATGCCGCGGCGGTGACCACGCTGCGCGTGTCGCCGGCATTGCCGTTGGCCGGCGAGGAACGCTTCGCGGCGACCTCCAGCAAGCTGGTGCAGGGGCTGTACCAGAGTGCATACGGTGCCGCCAGCAACGCGGTGTTCGTGACATCGGCCGTGGGTCGCCCACCGGTGAGCCAGTCGCAGCTGCTGAAGGTGGATCCGCAGTCGCTGCAGGTGCTCAAGGCGATCACCCCGGGCACCGTGCCGGGCGGCAGCGGCGGCAGCGTGTACGCGGTCTACGGCGTGGGCGTGGACGATGCCAACGGCAACGTGTGGGTGACCAACACCCGCCAGGACACGGTTGCGGTGTACCGCCAGGCCGATCTGTCGCTGGTGCGCCAGTTCGATGTCGGCACGGTGCCGCACGCGCGCGACGTGGTGGTCGATGGTCCGCGCGGCAAGGCGTTCGCTTCGGCCACCGGCGAAGACCACCTGTCGGTGTTCGATGCCAGGACGCTGGAACCCTTGCCGCCGATCACGCTGGAGTCCGGCGTGGACGATGGCCGTTTCGTGCCGATGAGCCTGGTGCTGGATGAAGCCTCCGGCAAGCTGTTCACGGTGAGCATTCGCACCCCCGAAGCGGCGGTGATCGACGTGGCCAGTGGCAAGGTCGACAAGGTCATCGCCCTGGGCAACGCGGCCAGTGCATCCGGCGTGGCCTACGACGCGCGGCGCAACCGTCTGCTGGTGGCGTCGCAGGGCAGTGACAACCTGTTGATCGTCGATGTGGCCACCGGCAAGGTGCTGCATGACGTGCCGGTGGGTGCCGGCGCGCTGAACGTGGCCTTCGACCCGGTGGCCGGGCTGGCCTACGTGAGCAACCGCGGTGCCGGCACGGTGACCGTGGTCGATGGCGACGGCAAGGTGGTCGGCAATCTGGATGGAGGTACGTACCCGAACCACGTGCGCGCCGATGGCAAGGGCAGCGTATTCGCGGTGAACAAGTCCAAGGGCAGTGACGATCCCAAGGGCGACCGCATCACCCGTATCGCCCTGCGCCAGCCGTGACGACCGCAATGCGGGGCGGCGCGATGCCGCCCCGTCCAGGAGTAGACGCAATGAAGACCCGATCGACCGCATCATCGACCGCATCCGCATCGTTCCTGCTGCGCCCGCTGGCGTTGGTGCTCGTGCTGGCCGTAGCCGGCTGCGGAGCGGACAGGGACACGCCCGCGCACGACGCTGAAAATGCTGCGGCCCGGCAGGCAGCGTCCGCGGGCACGGCGCAGGGCGACGGCCTGCCCGCGGGCTGGCAGCAGCTTGGCGATGTCGCGGCGCCTGCCGTTCAGGCCGGGCAACCGCAACTGCCGGCCCGCGTGCGTTCCGACGACGGCGTGGACGTGCAGGTGGACGACATCGCGCGCATCGTGGCCGGTGGCGATGACATCATCGCGGTGATCGAAGCGCTGGGGCAGGGCGAGCGGATATTCGCCGCGCCCACCAATACCACCACCGCTGCCGGACGCGCGGCCCCCCACCAGTTCCTGTTCAACCGCACCACCGGCGTGGAAGGCGTGCTCAGCCTCGGTGGCACGCTGTTCCTCGGCAACAGCCTGCGGCGTCATGGCGAACTGGCGAAGACGCTGCGCGCGGTTGGCCAGGATGCGGTGATCATCGACGATCTGCAGCCGGCACCGGCGAAGATACGCAAGGTGGCCGCCGCGATGGGCATGGTCGCTGCCGGTGAACAACTGGCCGGCAGCGTGCAGGCACAGCTGGATGAGGCCGCCGCCATCGCTGCCGGGCGTGCATGGCGTCCGCGGGTGATCCATGTTTCGGCAACCGGTGCCGGCGGCAATCCCACCGTTGCCGGCGCGGACAGTGCATCGGGCCAGCTGGTCGCGCTGGCCGGTGGCCTGAACATCGGCACCGAAGCGGGCGTTGCGAATTTTTCCGCGTTGAGCAATGAAGGCGTGGTCGCGGCGGCGCCTGATGTCATCCTGGTCACCGAGCACGACCTGCAGCTGTTCGGCGGTGCGCAGGGCATGTGGAAGGCCTATCCGACGCTCGCGCAGACGCCTGCCGGGCAGGCGGGGCGGGTCTGGGTGATGCCTGACGTGCAGTTGAAATACACCAGCGTCGGCAGTGGTGCCGGTGCGCTTTCCCTGGCCAGGGCCCTGGCGGCGCTGCCGGCGCGATGATGGCGGGCGGGACGGGTTCACCGGGCGGGCGCCGCCGGCGCCGTGGCCGGCTGATGCTGGTACTGGCGGTGGCGGCATTGCTGGTGGCGGTACTGGCATCATTCGCGGTGGGGCCGTTGCGGCTGCCACCGCAGGATGTACTGCGCGCCATGGCCGTGAAACTGGCGCTGCTGGATGGCGCGCAGGTGAGCGCACGCGATCTGGCTGTGGTGTGGCAGCTGCGCATTCCGCGCGTACTGCTGGGGGCGATGGTGGGGGCGTCGCTGGCGATGGCCGGCGCCAGTCTGCAGGGCCTGTTCGGCAATCCGCTGGCCGACCCCGGCATCGTCGGCGTCAGCCAGGGCGCCGCGCTGGGTGCGGTGGCGGCCATCGTGCTGGGCGCGGCCACCGCCGGTGGCTGGATCATTCCGGTGGCGGCCTTCGCCGGCGGTGCCGTTGCCATCGGCGTCACCTACCTGCTGGCACGGCCGGGCCGCGGTGCCGGCAACGCCACGCTGCTGCTGGTGGGCATCGCGATGGCGGCATTCTGTTCGGCGGTGATCGGCTTCCTGACCTATGTGGCCAGCGAAGCGGAACTGCAGTCGCTGGTGTTCTGGCAGATGGGTTCGCTGGCACGGGCCAGCTGGAACGACGTGGCCGCGGTAGCGCCGTTGTTCGCGATCGGCGTATTCGCCTTGCTGCGGCTGGGCACGCCGCTGGACATGCTGGCACTGGGCGAACGCCAGGCCCAGCATCTCGGCCTGGACGTGGCCCGCACGCGGCGCCGGCTGGTGGCGTTCAGCGCGCTGCTGGTGGGCGCGGCGGTGGCGTTCGCCGGCTCCATCGGCTTCGTCGGCCTGGTGGTGCCGCATGTGGCGCGCATGCTGGTTGGCCCGGGGCATCGCTGGATGCTGCCGCTGTCCGGCGTGCTGGGGGCGCTGCTGATCGTGGTGGCCGACACCGCCGCACGCACGCTGGATCCGCCGTCGGAGATTCCGCTGGGCCTGTTCTCGGCCGCGCTGGGTGCGCCATTCTTCCTGTGGCTGGTGCTTCAGCAGCGCAGGGCGGTGCGATGAGCGCGGTACTGGAGTTGAAGGGTGTGGGCGTGCGCAGGCAGCAGCGGCAGATTCTTGCCGATGTCAGCCTGGCCTTCATGGCCGGCAGCGTGACCGCGCTGGTGGGGCCCAACGGTGCCGGCAAATCGACGCTGCTTGGGGTCGCCTGCGGTGACCTGCCTGCCGATGCCGGCGAGGTGCTGCTGCGCGGTGTCGCGCTGGGCGGCCTGCGTGCCGGCGCGCTGGCGCGCGAGCGTGCGGTGATGCCGCAGGAACATGCGGTGCGCTTCGCCTTCAGCGTGGAGGAAGTGGTGGCGATGGGGCGGCTGCCACACCCGTCCGATGCACGCGAAGATGTCCGGCAGGTGGAGGCCGCACTGGATGCGGCCGAACTGCAGGCGCTGCGGCTGCGCGAGGTGCAGCAACTGTCCGGCGGCGAATCGGCGCGCACCACCTTTGCGCGCGTGCTGGCGCAGGCCACGCCGCTGCTGTTCCTGGATGAACCCACCGCCGCGCTGGACCTGCGCCACCAGGAACGCACGCTGCGCAGCGTGCGCGGCCTTGCCGATGCCGGCGCCTGCGTGCTGGTGGTGCTGCACGACCTCAATCTTGCCGCCGGCCATGCCGATCGCATCGTGCTGCTGGAACAGGGCAGGGTGGCCGCCGATGGCAAGCCGGCGCAGGTGCTGACCGAAACCAACCTGCAGCGGGTGTACCAGCAGGACGTGCTGGTGATGCAGCACCCGCGCCGCCCGGTGCCGCTGGTGGTGGTGACCTAGCCACGGCCGGGCACGAGCCGCGCGGTACTGGATTAAAGTGATGCCTCACGATAAAGTGCGCGGCCGCTTTCCACGCCCACACGCATGCGCGACGACAAAGACCCCGGAACGTTCGAACTGGTCCTGCCGCGCAAGCGTGGTCGCCCGCCGAAGTTCGGGTATGCGATGAGCGATGCACAGCGCGCCGCACGCTACCGGGCCCGCCGTGCCGGCCAGGCCAGCCACGCCGATGTGCGCAACTGCAGCGACATGGTGCTGCTGGACAAGATCCGCAGTGCCATCCGCGCCAAGGATGCCGAGCTCACCGGCTTCCTGGTGCACGTGCTGTGGCAGCGTTATCCGCTGCAGTTGAAGTAGTGGCGTGAAGGGGTGGTGATCGTCAACGGGCTTGTTGATAATGCGGAATCGTGTTTCACCCGCATTCGCGCCCGGGATGGCTGGCGCGTCGAGTAGAGATCGCTTCGCAATGACCAGTGGCACCGACACCGCGCCCGCCGCAGGCGCTCCCCTGTTCTACAGCCGCCCGGTGCCGCTGCAGTCCGATACCCACGCCGACCTGCGCATCCTGCCGGGCAAGCTCGATTTCGCCGCGCGCAGCAACGCCATCCCGCTGGTGGTGGGTGAATTCGCGCTGGCCCTGCACCATTACCCGATCCTGTTCGCCGGTCCGGCCGCCGTGCCGATGGCCGCGCTGGGCATCACCGAAGACAATCTGTTCGTCACCGACGGCCTGTGGGACGAGAACAGCTACATCCCGGCCTACGTGCGCCGCCATCCCTTCATCTTCATCGACACCGACGGTGGCCAGAACTTCGTGCTGGGCATCGACGAAGACAGCCCGCGCGTGGTGAAGGGGGGCGAAGAGGGCAATCCGCTGTTCGCCGATGGCAAGGCCACCGAGATGGTGCAGCAGGCGCTGGAGTTCTGTGGCCGTTTCACCGGCGAACACGAGCACACGCTGGCGTTCTCGAAGGCGCTGGTGGAGCAGGACCTGCTGGTGACGCGCAATGCCAACGTGCGCCTGCCCAGTGGCCGCGAGCTGACGCTGCAGGGTTTCAGCGTGGTGGACGTGGAGAAGTTCCAGAAGCTGCCCGACGCGGTGGTGCTGGAATGGCACCGCAAGGGCTGGCTGGCGCTGGTGCACCAGCACCTGATGTCGCTGTCCGGCTTCAGCGAGCTGACCCGTCGCCAGAGCCTGCGCGAAGAAGCGCAGGCGTAGAGCCGGGCTCTGCAGTCGGCGGTCTGGTGGGTGACGACCGCCGGTCGTCACCGCAGCGGGGCAGAGCCCCGCTCTACCTGCGGCGGCGCGGGGCACGCGCGCTGCGCGCGGGCGACGTGGCCGGGTCGGCCAACGCGCCGGATTGCTGCATCTGTTCCAGCCACGACAATGCATCGGCATAGGCCACGAAGTGCCGCAGGTAATCGGGTGACGTCTGCTGCATCAACGTCAGCATGCGATGCACCAGCACCGCCGAATTGAGCGGCCCGCCCTCGGCCGGCGCCTGCTGCAGGGTGATGCGCAGGCGGGTATCGGCGTGCAGCTGGCTCCAGCGGTCGCGCATGCCCGCCAGTGCGGGAAGCTCCGGATAATGCGCGACCGAGCGCGACTGCGCATCCAGCTGCCGCACCAGCGCGACCAGTCCGCTGCGGCGTTCAGGGCGCATCGGCAGCCTTGCCGGCACCCGGCCGTGCAACCGGCGCGATTTCCACGCGGCGGTTGCGCGCGCGCCCTTCCTCGTCGGCATTCGAGCCCACCGGCTGTTCGGCGCCGAATGCGGCCGCGAACACCGAGCCGGACGGCACGCCTTCGGCGATCAGCGTGCGTGTCACCGTCAGTGAACGCTGCGCGGAAAGCTCCCAGTTGTCGGCGAACTGGCGGTTGTTGCCATGCACCGGCTGGTCATCGGTGAAGCCGCTGACCATCAGGATTTCCTCGCGACTGGCCAGCCAGCCCTTCAACGGGCCGGCCAGGCTGCGCAGCACGTCGCGTCCCTCCGGTTGCAGCTGGTCCGAGTTGAGCGCGAACAGCACATTGCCGCGGATGCCGATGCGGCCATCCACCAGGGTTACGCGACCGGCCGCCAGCGGGCCGGCCAGCGCGGCTTCCAGCGTCTGCCGCCGCTGCTCGGCGGCCTGGCGCTGCTTCACCTCTTCGTCCAGGCGCCCGGAAAGTTCAAGCTGCACGGCCACCACGCCCACCAGGATCAGCACGAACGCACCCAGCAGCACCGACATCAGGTCGCCAAAGGCGGCCCATACCGGTGCGGCGTTCTCGCCTTCGACGTCGATGTCCGCGCTCATGCCTTGCCCGCGGAGGCAGCCAGCTGCTGCAGCTCTTCGATGACCTGCTTCTGCGACAGCAGGCTCAGGTCCACCACTTCGCGCGCCTGCGCCACGTAATAAGCCAGCTGCTCATCGCTGCGCGCCAGCGAGGCATCCAGCGCGGTGGCCAACTGCTGCAGGTGGGCGGATAGCGATGTGCTGGTCCCGGCGAACGACTGCACCGCGCCATCCAGTCCGCGTGCCAGTTCGGCTACCTGCGTGGAGCTGTCGGCCACCTGCCGGGTCGCTTCGTCCAGCGCCGCGGCGCGGGTGTCCACCTGTTCGCCGAAACGCTCGCCGGCCCGCTGCATCAGCGCCGATGCGCCTTCGATCAGCCCGTCCACCGCGGTGCGCTGTTGCGACGATGCCAGCGTGATGGTCTCCATCAGCGTGCCCACCGTTTCCAGCA
>JAFAFF010000141.1 GCA_023423605.1 Pseudomonadota bacterium | reverse complement strand
GGGGCTTCAAGGGCTACGTGGTGTCCGACTGCTGGGCGGTGGTGGACATCTGGAAGAACCACCGCATCGTCGCCACGCCGGAAGAAGCAGCTGCGCTGGCGGTGAACAATGGCACCCAGCTCGATTGCGGCGACACCTATGCCGCCTCCATTCCGGTAGCCGTGCGCAAGGGACTGCTGGGTGAGCATGCCGTGGACGCGGCGGTGACCCAGCTGTTCGCCACGCGCATGCGCCTGGGCATGTTCGATCCAGCGGAAAAGGTGCGCTGGCAGCGCATTCCCGCTTCGACCAACCAGTCTGCGGACCATGATGCGCTGGCACGCCGGGTGGCCCAGGAATCCATCGTGCTGCTGAAGAACGATGGCCTGTTGCCACTGCCGCGCACGCTCAGGCGCGTAGCGGTGGTCGGCCCCACCGCCGATGACACCATGGCCCTGCTCGGCAACTATTACGGCACCCCGGCCGCGCCGGTGACCGTGTTGCAGGGCATCCGCGATGCGTTGCCGCAGGCGCAGGTAGTGCATGCGCGTGGTGCGGACCTGGTGGAAGGGCGCAGCGACCCGGCGGCGATGCCGCTGATCGACCCGCAGTATCTGCGCCCGGCCGCGGGCTCCAGCGAACGTGGGCTGCGCGGCGAGTACTTCGCCAACCGCGAACTGTCCGGTACGCCCGCGCTGGTGCGCGTGGACCCGCAGATCGCCTTTCGCTGGGACCGCGGATCGCCCACCGATACGCTGCGCGCGCGCGGCGAGGTCGGCCCCGGACAGAGCCTGCCCGACGACAACTTCAGTATCCGCTGGAGCGGCCAGCTGCTGCCGCCGCGCGATGGCCGCTATCGCCTGGAAGCAGCGGCCAATGACGGGGTGCGCGTGTACCTGGATGGCAAGCGCGTGATCGACCGCTGGCAGGAAAGCGACCGCCTGCATGCGGAGAGCATCGAGCTGCCCTTGCAGGGGGGGCGCGCCTACGATCTGCGGGTGGACTATTTCGACGGCGAACGCGATGCCGGCGTGCGCCTGGCGTGGCAGATGCCCGGTGCGCTGCCACCGCTGGAGGAAGCAGTGCAGGCGGCGCGCAACGCCGACGTGGTGGTGTTCGTCGGCGGCCTCACCGGCGATGTGGAGGGCGAGGAAATGCAGGTGGATTATCCTGGTTTTGCCGGCGGCGACCGCACCGACATCCGCCTGCCGGCCACCCAGCAACGCCTGCTGGACGCCCTGCATGCCACCGGAAAGCCGGTGGTCGTGGTGCTGACCACCGGTTCGGCGCTCGGCGTGGACTGGGCCAGCACGCACGCGCCGGCAGTGCTGGTGGCCTGGTACCCCGGCCAGCGTGGCGGCACCGCGGTAGCGGACGTGCTGTTCGGTGACGCCAACCCGGCAGGACGCTTGCCCATCACCTTCTACCGGGCCGACCAGCAGATGCCCGCGTTCGACGACTACGCGATGCAGGGCCGCACCTACCGCTACTTCGACGGCGAGCCGCTGTATCCCTTCGGTCACGGACTGAGCTACACCACGTTCCAGTACAGCGACCTGCAGCTGGACCGCGCGTCCCTGGGAGCCGATGGCACCCTGCAGGCCAGCGTGCGGGTCAGGAATACCGGCAAGCGTGCCGGCGATGAAGTGGTGCAGCTGTATGCGCGTGCACAGGATGGCGCGGCAGGACAGGCACTGAAGGACCTGCGTGGCGTGCAGCGCATCGGCCTGCAGCCCGGCGAGGAACGCCAGCTGCATTTCACCCTGCACCCGCGCAGCGACCTGCGCCGCTACGACGAAAGCCGCGAGGGTTATGCCGTCCGCCCGGGCCGCTATGAAATCCAGGTCGGCGCATCCAGCGCCGATATCCGCCAACGCGCCAGCTTCGAGATCACGGCCGAATGAACATCGCCGCTTCCACGCCACGCCCGCGCCTGTCCGATGCCACGCTCGATGCCGTACCTGCGGGCATACGACGCCCTGGCTATTCGAGGCAGGCCACGCGCATCGGCATCGTCCATCTCGGCGCCGGCGCATTCCACCGGGCGCATCAGGCGGTCTACATCGACGATCTGCTGGGCGACCAGCCGGACTGGGCCATCTGCGCGGTGTCCCTGCATGGTGCCGCCACGGCCGACGCGCTGCGTCCGCAGGACGGGCTGTACACGCTGGCGCTGCTGGACACCGTGCCAGCACATCGCGTCATCGGCTCGATCCGCGAAGTACTGTTCGCAGGCACGCAGCAGGACATCCTGCTGGCGCGGCTGGCTGATCCCCGGGTTCGGCTGGTGACGTTGACCGTCACCGAAAAAGGCTACTGTCTCGGTGGCGACGGGCTGGACATCACGCACCCGGATATCGTGCATGACCTGGCTGCCCCGCAGCGCCCGCGCAGCGCCATCGGCTACCTCGTTGCCGGGCTGCGTGCGCGCCATGCGGCCGGCGAACGTTCTTATACCGTGCTCAGCTGCGACAACCTGGCCGACAACGGCAACCGCCTGCGCCAGGCGACACTGCAATATGCCGAGCGCGTGGACCCTGCGTTGGCGGCGTGGATCGCGCGCGAAGCCACCTTCCCGTGTTCCATGGTGGACAGCATCACGCCGGCCACGGATGCGCCGCTGCGCGAACGGGTGGATGCCGCGCTGGGGCTGCACGATGCATGGCCGGTGCAGCGTGAGCGTTACACGCAGTGGGTGGTGGAGGACCGCTTCTGCAACGGGCGACCGGCGTGGGAGCGCGCGGGGGTGACCATGAGCGATGACATCGCCGGCTACGATCGCGCCAAGCTGCGCCTGCTCAATGCCGCGCACTCCGCGCTGGCCTACCTGGGGCTGCTGCGCCGCCTGCGGACGGTGGGCGATGCGATTGCCGATCCGGTGTTGGGCCGGTTCGTGGAGAGGCTGATGCGCGAACACATCGCTCCGAACACGCGTTTGCCACCGGGGCTGGACGTGCAGGCCTATATCGAGGCGATCCTGGCGCGTTTCGGCAACCCCGCGGTGAACCATCAGCTGCTGCAGATCGCCCAGGACGGGTCGCAGAAGATCCCGGTCAGATTGCTGGCGACGATCCGCGATGCGCTGGCCGCTGGACGGCCCATCGATGCGCTGTGCGTGCCGGTGGCGGCATGGCTGCGCTTCGTATGCGAACAGGCGCAGGCCGGTATTGCGCTGGCCGATCCGATGGATGCGGCGCTTCGTGCGGTCGGCAACACCGCCGGCGGGGAAGGGCGTGACGATGTACCCGCGTTCCTTGCGCTGCGCCCGGTATTCGGTGACCTGGCAGACGAGCCCCGTTTCGTGACCGCACTGACACGCGCCTACGACGACATCAAGTAGAGCCGGGCTCTGCCCGGCTGGGGCCTTACCGCGCAGCAGGGCAGAGCCCGCTCTACGACTGCCTGGCGGCGGTCAGCGGGCTGCTGCATGCTGCTCACCGATATGCTTAAGGCCTGCCATGGCAAAGCCGTGCAGGTGACGGACCAGGTCGTCCCGCGGCATCTGCATGACCGCTTGCACCGGGCCGGGCAGGTTGCTGCCGATCAACAGCATCAGGAACGGCGCTGCCACGCTGAGCAGGCAGCGCAGCAGGGCGGGGTCATCCTCGGGAATGCCGGTGATGGCGCTGACGATACCCAGTACGTGGACCAGCTTCGGCGCGATTTCCGTGCCGAACAGCTGATGCAGGTGGGAAGAGGGCGAGCCGATCTCGCGCGCAAGCACGCGGACATGCCAGCCTTCCTCGCCCAGCACGGAGCCGACGATGCTTTCCAGCAGTGCCAGCAGTTGTTCGCTGGGAGCAAGATCGCGCTCGGCCAGCTGTGACAGGTCGGCAAGGCTGATCACCCTGCGGTGCGCTTCGGCCAGCACCGCTTCATACAACCCGCTGCGGCTGCCGAAGTGGTAGTTGATGGATGCCAGGTCCGCGCCGGCTGCTTCGGCAATCGCCTTGCCGGTGGTCTCCGCGTAGCCATGCAGGGCAAACAGCCGGCCGGCCTCTTCGAGTATCCGTGCCCGCGTGGTTTCGCCATCCACACGGGCGGTTCTGCGCGCTCTGCCCATCACATCCTTCCAACCATCCGGGCGGTCATTATGCCAGAACTTGCCGCCTACATTAAATTGGGTTTAATCTAAACGACGCAGCCCCAGCCGCTGGTATCAAGCCCATGAAGAAGCCGTTCGTCGCCTTGGTCGCCGGGGTGGTCCTTGTCGCCGCCGTCGGTGCGTACTGGTGGTGGTCGCACCGGAGCACGGAAGATTCCAATGCCCTCACCCTGCAGGGCAACGTGGATATCCGGCAGATTTCGCTCGCCTTCGATGGCACCGGCAGGGTAGACAGCCTGCTGGCCGAAGAAGGCGACCGTGTCCGCAAAGGGCAACTGCTGGGCACGCTGGATACGCGCGCACTGAAGCTGCAGGCGGCGCAGGCCGACGCGCAGATCAAGGTGCAGCAGCAGGCCATGAACCGCCTGCGCAACGGTGCCCGCCCGCAGGAGATCGCCCAGGCCAGGGCCCGCGCCGCGGCCGCCCAGGCCCAGGTGCAGCGCGCCGAACAGGATCTTGCACGCCTGCAGGACATCGTGGCCACGACCCAGGGGCGCGGTGTGAGTGCGCAGGATCTGGCGCACGCGCGCACCCAGCTGCAGGTTGCGCGCGCCCAGGCCGCCGACCAGCAGGAGGCCTTGCGGTTGCTGCAGATCGGTGCGCGCGAGGAAGACCTGGCCAGCGGTGAAGCCCAGCTTGAAGCGGCACGCGCGCAGAGCGAACTGCTGGCGTTCCAGGTGGGGCAGGGCGAACTGAACGCGCCGGCCGATGCCGTGGTCCGCTCGCGCCTGCTGGAGCCCGGCGACATGACCACGCCGTCGCGCGCGGTATACGCGCTGGCACTGACCCACCCGAAATGGATACGGGTGTATGTGGGCGAAGCCGACCTGGGCCGGGTGCGTACCGGCATGCCCGCCACCATCATCACCGACAGCCAGCCCGATGCCCCGGTGCAGGGACGCGTCGGCTTCATTTCCTCGGTGGCCGAGTTCACCCCCAAAACAGTGCAGACAGAAGATCTGCGCACCAGCCTGGTGTACGAGGTGCGCATCGTCGCCGAAGACGAGGACGACCAGCTCCGGCTCGGGCAACCGGCCACCGTCCGGCTTGTCCAGGGCGAGGGCACGTGAATCCGCCGCAGGTCACCATCGCCGCCAGTGGCTTGCGAAAGACCTTCCCGGGCGCTGGCAAGGGTGAGCGGGTGGTTGCGCTGGACGACGTCTCGCTGAGTGCCAGGGCCGGTGAACTGACCGCACTGGTCGGTCCCGATGGTGCGGGCAAGACCACCTTCATACGCCTGGCATGCGGCCTGATGAAGGCCGACGCAGGCAGCCTGCAGGTGCTGGGACACGACGTGGCCGCGCACCCGCAGCGTGTGCAGGATCGCGTGAGTTACATGCCGCAGCGCTTTGGCCTGTATGAAGACCTGACCGTGCAGGAAAACCTCGATCTATACGCCGACCTGCACGGCGTGCCGCTGCAGCAGCGCCGCGAACGCTATGGCAGCCTGCTGGAAATGACCGACCTGGCACGTTTCACCGCCCGTCCGGCCGGCAACCTGTCCGGTGGCATGAAGCAGAAGCTGGGCCTGGCCTGCACGCTGGTGCGCTCACCGGACCTGTTGCTGCTGGACGAACCGAGCGTGGGCGTGGACCCGCTTTCTCGGCGCGATCTGTGGCGCATCATCGAGCAGCTGCTGCAGAAGGAAAAGCTCAGCGTGCTGGTAAGCACCGCCTACATGGACGAGGCCGAGCGCTGCGCGCAGGTCTTCGTCATGCACGAAGGCAGGCTGCTGGCCGATGGCCCACCTGCATCGCTCACGCGCAGGGCCGAGGGCCTGACCTACCGGGTCGCGCCACCGCACGGCACGCCCGCGCGGGACCTGCAGGCGCGGTTGCTGGATGCCGCGCAGATCGTGGTGGACGCGGTACCGAAGGGGGGCGCCGTACGCTTCATCGAACAGCCCGATGCGTCTACCTCCGCGCGCGCGCAGTTGTTGCAGGGGCTGGAACCGCAACAGCGTCCGGCCGAACTGGAGGATGCGTTCATGATGCTGCTCCGGCAGCAGCATGAAGCACGCGAAGAGCCCGCCATGGCAGTACCGCAGGTGGCCGTTGCAGCGGGCGGGAGCGCGCAGGAAAAGGACGCGCGCCGTCCTGTCATCGTGGTGCGCGACCTGGTGCGGAAGTTCGGTGACTTCACCGCCGTGGCCAGCACATCGTTCGATGTCGACCGTGGCGAGATCTTCGGCCTGCTGGGGCCCAACGGCGCTGGCAAGACCACCACCTTCCGCATGCTCTGCGGCCTGCTGCCGCCCACCAGCGGACACCTGGAAGTGGCCGGGATGGACCTGCGCACGGCACGCGCACGCGCCCGCGGTCGCATCGGCTATGTATCGCAGAAGTTCGCGCTGTATGGAAACCTGAGCGTGCGCGAAAACCTTGAGTTCTTCGGCGGTGCATACGGATTGCGCGGGAGCGTGCTCCGCGAACGGGTCGAGGCCTCGCTGCAGCAGTTCGGTCTGGACCCGGCGGCGCAGAGCGGCGAACTGCCCGGCGGCTACAGACAGCGCCTGGCGATGGCCACCGGCCTGATCCACCAGCCGGACATCCTGTTCCTGGACGAACCCACCAGCGGCATCGACCCGCTGGCGCGGCGATTGTTCTGGCGCACCATCACGCAGCTGGCGCAGCAGGGCGTGACCATCATCGTCACCACCCATTTCATGGAAGAGGCCGAATACTGCGACCGCATCGCCATCCAGGATGCCGGCCTTCTGCTGGCACTGGGCACGCCCGATGAAGTGCGCCTGCAGGCGGGGGAAGACCGGGCCAGTGACATGAACAGTGCCTTCATCGGCATTGTCGAGCAGGCACGCCAGCGCGAAGCAGGCCCCGCGCAGGGGACGTTCACGTGATCGCGCGGGGATTCCTCGGCCGGCTGGTGGCCCTGGCCAGGAAGGAGACCCGACAGATGCTGCGCGACCGCAGCAACCTGGCGGTCGGCCTTGCACTGCCGGTCGCGCTGATCCTGCTGTTCGGCTACGGCCTGTCCTTCGACGTGAGGAACGCACCGCTGGCCGTGGTGATGGAAGACAACGCGCCCATGGCACGACAGGCCGTCAGCGGCCTGCAGGGTTCGCCGTACCTGCGCCCGGTGTGGGTGGGCAGCATGCAGGAAGGCGAGCGCATGCTGCGGGGCGGGGAGGTGGACGGCATCGTACGGGTGCCGATCGACTTCTCCCGCCAGTTGAATGCCGGGCAGGCAACGGTGCAGCTCATCGTCAATGGCGTGGACCAGGGCACCGCGTCCACCATCGAGGGGTATGTGTCCGGTGCGCTGGCCAGCGCGGCGCTCAACCGGCTCGACCGCAACGCGGGCGACGCGCGGCACACGCCCGGCATCGCCCTGGTGCAGCGGATGTGGTTCAACGAAGCCAGCAACAGCACCTGGTACCTGGTGCCGGGACTGATCGCGCTGGTGATGACGCTCATCGGCGCCTTTCTCACATCGCTGCTGATCGCACGCGAATGGGAACGGGGCACGCTGGAATCGCTGTTCGTCACGCCGGTGCGGCCGCTGGAACTGGTTCTTGCCAAGATCGCGCCCTACATGGTGATCGGTGCCATCGACCTGTTGCTGTGCCTGCTGGCGGCGGTGTTCCTGTTCGAGGTACCACTGCGCGGCGCACTCTGGGTGGTGGCACTGGCCTCGCTGCTGTACCTGATGGTGTCGTTGCTGCTGGGGCTGTTCATTTCCGGTGCCACGCGCAGCCAGTTCGTGGCCAGCCAGATGGCGTTGCTGGTCAGCTTCATGCCGGCGATGATGCTTTCCGGTTTCGTCTTCGACCTGCGCAACATGTCGGCCGTGGTCCGCGTCATCAGCCAGGTGCTGCCCGCCACGCACTTCATGGAACTCATCAAGACCCTGTTCCTGGCAGGCAACGACTGGCCGATGATTGTGGGCAAGTGCGGCATTCTCGTCCTCTATATCGTGGTGTTGACCGTTGCCACCTGGTCCACCCTGCGCAAGCGACTGGATTGAACGATGGAACGCCTCGTCGATTTCCTCGCCAAGATCGCCTTCCTGTGCCGCAAGGAGCTGCTCACCCTGGTGAAGGACCCCAGGAGCCGGGTGATCCTGTTCGCACCGGCACTGCTGCAGGCACTGCTGTTCGGTTACGGCGCCACCTACGAGCTCAAGCATGCGCCCTATGCGGTGCTGGACCTCAGCCGCAGCGAGACCTCCACCCGCATCCTGGCGCGGCTGGATGGCACCGGTGTGTTCGAACGGCAGGCCGACCTGGCGTCCTCAGCACAGATCGCCGAGGTGATCGATTCCGGGAGGGCGCTGCTGGTGCTGTCCTTTCCGTCGGATTTCGAACAGCGCCTGGCCAGCGGGCAGCAGGCGCCGGTGCAACTGATCCTGGACGGCCGCAACTCGTCCACCGCCGGCGCAGCGGCGGCGCAGGTGGGTTCGATCATCAACGGATTCTCCGGCAGCCATGGCGACGCCGGTGCGGGAATTTCGCTGGTGCGGCGCGCCTGGTACAACCCCAACCTGGAATCGCGCTGGCAGCTGATGCCCGCGTTGATCGCCGCACTGAGCATGCTGCAGACGCTTCTCATCGCCGCGCTTTCGGTGGCGCGCGAACGCGAGCAGGGCACCTTCGACCAGCTGCTGGTCACGCCACTCACGCCGATGCAGATACTGATCGGCAAGGCGGTGCCTTCCATCGCGGTGGGCCTGGTGCAATCCACCATCATTCTGCTCATCATCCGGTTCTGGTTCCAGATTCCGATGAGCGGATCGTACGCGCTGCTCTACCTGGGCCTGGTCACCTTCACCACCGCGGCGGTGGGCATTGGTCTTTCGATCTCCGCGCTGGCCAGCAACATGCAGCAGGCCATGCTTTATACGTTCCTGCTGATCATGCCGCTGATGCTGCTTTCCGGCCTGCTTACGCCGGTGCGCAACATGCCGGACATCCTGCAGGTGGCCACCTACGCCAACCCGCTCCGGTTCGGCATCGACCTGGTCAGGCGGGTGTACCTGGAAGGTGCCGGCATGCAGGAGATCGGGCCGGATTTCATTCCGTTGCTGGCCGTGGCGGCAATCACGCTGCCGCTTGCCGCCTGGCTGTTCCGCAATCGTCTGTCCTGAGGCCTCTTCATGACCCTGCCGCTTCTTCCTCGATGCTCCGGCCCATTGCGTGTGCTTGTCCCCTGCATGCTCGCAGTGGCACTGGCGGGATGCGCGCTGGGGCCGGAGTTCCGCGCTCCCACGCCGGAAAGTCCGGCAACCTGGACGCAGTGGCGCAGCAGCGACGAGCAGCTTGCGGGGCCGGAGCTGGAAAGTGCGCTGCCAGATGGCAACTGGTGGCGGGCTTACCACGACCCGGTTCTGGATGAACTGCAGCGCCGGACACGCGATACCGCGCCCGACCTGCACACCGCGGCACTTCATCTGGCCCAGGCGCGCGCGCAGCGCTCCACCGTGCAGGCGCAGGCACTGCCCCAGGCCAACCTGGGCGGCGGCGTGTCGCGGCAGCGGCAGAGCGAGAACGGCGCGTCCACGCGGTTGCTGGACGTCATCGGTGGTGAGCAGGCCGACAGCCTGAAGCAGGCGCTGAGCGAACCATTCACGGTGTACCAGTCCGGCGTCGATCTTTCCTGGGAACTGGACCTGTGGGGACGCATCCGCCGTTCGGTGGAAGCAGCGGACGCCGGCGTGATGGAACAGGCCGCGCTGCTGGACATGACCCGGCTGTCCCTGGCAAGCGACGTGGCGGCGACCTACTTCGCGCTGCGCACCACGCAGCGCCGGATTGCATTGACCCGTGAAGACCTGCTGGCCATGGAAGAGCGCACGGCGATCATCGATGCGCAGGTAGCGGGTGGGCTCACCGACCACCTGGACAGCGACCGCCAGCACGCCGAGCTGGCCACGCTGCGGGCCAGCCTGCCGGCGTTGCTGGCCAGCGAAGGTGCGCAGGCGAACCAGTTGGCGCTGCTGCTGGGCGAACGGCCAGGCGCACTGCGTGAGCTGCTGCAGCCGCGCGCGCCAGCGCCGGTGGCGCTGCCCGACCTGTCGCTGGGCCTGCCTTCGGAAGTGGCACGGCGCCGGCCGGACATCCGTGCGGCGGAAAGTCGTCTGCATGCGGCCACCGCACAGATCGGCGTTGCCCGGGCAGCGCTTTATCCCAGCATCCGTCTGGGTGGAAAGTTCGGTTACGAATCCACCACATCGGGCAACCTGGGGGACTGGGGGAGCCGTACCTGGTCGGTAGGCCCGGCGCTGGACCTGCCGCTGTTCGATCATGGCCGCCGTACCAGCGTGGTGAAACTGCGCGAACTGCAGCAGCAGGAAGCGGCGGTGGCCTACCAGCACACCGTGCTGCAGGCCTGGAAGGAGATCGACGACGCGCTGAGCAATTACGCGGCCCTGCAGCATCAACGCAAAGCACTGGAGCAGCGGACGGCACTGGCTGCGGACGCGCAGGGACTGGCACAGGCGCGGTTCGATGCGGGCACGGTGGATTTTCTTGCCGTCATCGAAGCGCAACGGGCAGCCATCCAGGCGCGCAATGAGCTTGCCCGGAACGCGGGAAGCCTGGCTGCTGCCTTTGCGCAGGTCAATCGCGCGGTTGGCAATGTAGCGGGTGAGGACTAGTTGGCCGTGGCGGGTGAGGGCAGGGCACGACCCGTATGTTGGAATGCGGGATGCCTATGAGGACAGCGCAGGCAGTCCGGGATGTAGATTGTTTAAGGACTGGCATGCCTGTTATCTCGAGTGCAGATGGCTCTACGTTCCGGCTACAACCGCAAGGCTGCGTGTCTCAGCGTCGAAATCGAAAACTGGCAAAGACACTTGTGAATCTGAAAGCAGATGCTTGATGCCGCCCCCCAAGCGTGTTAGCCGGGTTCCATGGCGGTCTTGATGCAGCATTACCTCATGGCCGTCATCAAGCTTGTAGCTACCAGTCACACCTTGAGGCATCTGTACTGCGCGAGAGGCGATCATACGATTGCGGCGGGCAGCCGACTCTCGCGCGTTGCGCCTGCCGTCAGCAGTGCGCGCGCTCCATTCTCCGATTCCCAGAACAACCGCGGCCGGACCATGGCGCGCTCGTAGCCGGGAATGTCAGCCCAGCCGTCTCCGTCCAGGTCCTGTCGGTCTTGGCGATGGTAGCCACCGACCACCGAGAGGCCCCAGTGCTGGGCCAGCGGCCCGGGTGCGTAGCCGGTCACGTCCTGGCCGCCGCGGCTGGTGGCATTGAGCAGCATTTCGGCCTCGGCGGTCTCCTTGGGCCGGCGCGATATCAGGTTCACTACGTCGATCGATCGCAGCCTGCTTGTTCTCGGACGCGCGCGAACCTATCGCATCGCGTACCAAGAACACATCCCGGCCTGCTTCGCAAAGCTCGACAACGGTCTGTAGCACACAGACGTGCGCTTCGCAGCCGACAACCACGATATGCGTGTCAACGGGCACGAGATCCAGAAAGCCGGCTTCACCGCATGCGCCGAAGCGGTGCTTGGTGAAGAGAGTGGCGCCTTCCAGTGCCAGCGCAGGCACGGTCGCCCCAAGTCCTTCTGGGTTCTGCTCAGTTGCGACGACGCGGATGCCGAATTCCCGAGCGGCCGCAAGAAGGCGCGCCGCATTCTTTACGGCGACATCGCCGTCGTCGATCGCAGGCATCAGCTTGGACTGGAAATCGATTACCAGCAGGATAGAGCGGCTTGCATCGATCAGGGGCATGTCGACTACTCCTTCAGCGCGCTGATGCGGCCATCGACATAGGCCTCCATCAGCTTCTCGGCAGATGCGCCGAACATGCGGATGCGGCCCGTATGAAGCAGGAGGAGTAACCCGGTCGCGTGTGCGAAACAATCGACCATCAGCAGGTTCGCGGCGTCCTCCTTCGCTCCCATCGCCACTGCAGCCTCCGCAATCGGCTTCAAGGCTGACTCGAGTGCGACGTTCAGTCGCTCGTCCCGTTCACGTCCAAGGCCTGCCGGCTTCATACCACCCCGGAAGAGATAGAAGCCAAGATCCAAGTCCCGGGGGTTACGGGCGTAGAAGTCGTAGAAGGCCATCGCCGCACATCGGAGGCGCTTGGCGGGAAGACGGGCAGCAGAGGCCGCATTGCTGATTGATGTGCCCAGTGCTGCGAGAGAGTCGTTCAGAAGCTCCGCGTAGATGGCTTCCTTCGAATCGAAATGGAAGTAAAGCGCAGCAGGGGTGTAGCCAGCGGCTACCGCAATGGCACGAAGGCTCGCGCCTTCCAGACCTTGCTGGCCGAACACCTCCCGCGCGGCGTCGAGGATCAGCTCTTTCTTGTGCTCCGTCACCGACGCACGGCGCTTGCGTTGCTGGGTCTCGGCCACCAGACGGTCTCCATCGAATCTGCTTGACAAATAATCTAACATTGTTCGTTAATTGAACACCGTTAAATTAACAGAACGAGGACTGGTCTCATGCTGATGTCTGCCGATGACTACCGCGAGTCCCTCCGGGCCTATAAGCCGAGGGTCTTTGTTGATGGAAAGCTGGTTGAAAGCGTTGCCGACGAGCCCCTGCTTGCACCCGGCATCGCCGGCGTCGGGGTGACTTACGACTTCGCCTTGCGCGAGGAATACGCCCCGATCATGACCGCCCGCCAAGGGACGTCCGGCAAGCTGGTCAATCGCATGCTGCACATCAACGAGTCGTCGCAGGACCTGCTCGACAAGCTCGAGGCAGTCCGCCTGGTCTGCAAGACCTCCGGCTGCGCGCAGCGCTATCTGACGCACGACGCGCTGAATGGCATCTACCAGGCCACCTATCAGGCGGATGCGAATCACGGCACCGAGTACAGCCAGCGGTTCCTGGCGTACTTGCACGATGTGCAGGACCGCGACCTCACGCTTGGCGTGGCAATGACGGATGCCAAAGGCGACCGGTCTCTGCGTCCTGGGAAGCAGCCGAATCCGGACGCCTACGTCCACATCAAGGAACGGCGCAAGGACGGGATTGTCATCCGAGGCACGAAGGCGATCGTGACCGGCGCGCCCTACATGCATGAGCTCCTCGTCATGCCTTGCCGCACCCATGTTCCGGGAGATGAACATTTCGCTGTGTGCTGCGCAGTTCCTATTGACGCACCCGGCATCACGATCATTTCCCGGCCTGCAGGCCGACCAGGCGAAGCCTCGGCCAAGTTCTCGGCCAAATACGGCCAGTCGGTCGCCATGGTGGTGTTCGATGACGTGTTTGTGCCCTACGAGCGCGTTTTCCTTGCCGGTGAAACCGAGGAAGGTGGGTTCCTCACAACCTCATACGCCACCCACCATCGCCACTCCTGTATCGGCGCGCGCGCAGGTTTCGGCGATCTGCTGATCGGCGCAGGCGCGCTAATGATCGATGCCAACGGGCTGAACGCCGATCGCCATTCGCATATCCGCGAAGCGATGGTCGAACTCATCACAATCACGGAGAGCTTCTTCGCCTGTGGCGTGGCCTCGTCGGTCTACTGCACGAAGGATCCGGTCGGCTCAGTGATGCCGGATGCCGTGTTCTCGAACATCGGCAAGCTGCTGCTCGCAACGAAGATCTACGACATGCACCGCGTTGCCCACTATGTTTCGGGCGGCCTTATCGTCGCGCTGCCTGGTCCGGACGAAGACCACAATCCCGAGACGTCGGCCTCGATCGCTGCGGTGATGGGCGGCCGCCCTGACATTCCGCATGATCAACGCGCCGAGGTGTCTCGATTCATCGAAGACCTGACCGTGTCTCACGAGGCCGGCTGGTACTCGGTGATCTCTCTGCACGGCGGCGGATCGCCCGAAGCCATGAAGCGCGAGATCTGGCGCAACTACCCCGTGATGGAAAAGGTCGAGCTCGTCGAGAGCCTGTTGGATCGCGGCGTTCTCGACGATGGAAGCAAGAAGTCCAAGCAACCTGGTCGCTGCTGCGCCACTGGTTGCCAAGTCCCTAAGCCACCCGAGAAGAACCCGGTATCGAGTGCGGAAAGCGAGAGCTGAGACGGATTGGCTACATGCCCGCCGGCCAGATGTTCAACTTGACGCAGGAGAGGGATCCGTGGATTACGGCGCCTATCGAACCACTTATGAGAAATGGAAAAACGAGCCGGAGCGCTTCCGGCTTGAGGCTGCAACACAGGTAAATTGGATCCAGCCACCGACTGTCGCCTACGACCTGCGCCAAGGCCGCACGGTGCGTGGTTTACGGACGGCACGTGCAATACCTGCTTCAACGCCGTGGACCGGCACGTGCAGGAAGGCCGGGGCCAGCAGGCCGCAATCGTCTACGACAGTCCGGCGTCGGGCACTGGCAGGTCAATCAGCTACAGCGAACTACTGCACGAGGTGCAGGCGTTTGCTCTGGTGCTGCGAGACCTCGGTGTGCGCAAAGGTGATCGCGTTCTGCTTTACATGCCCATGGTGCCCGAAGCACTGATTGGCATGCTGGCTTGCGCGCGGATAGGCGCGGTGCACTCTGTGGTGTTCGGCGGCTTCGCGGCGACAGAGCTCGCCAGACGCATCGAAGACGCGGAGCCCAAAGTCATCCTTTCCACGTCCTGCGGGCTGGAAGGCAGCAAGGTCGTTCCTTACAAGTCACTGTTGGACGGTGCCATCGAGGTCTCCGAGGTCAAGCCTGCCGCATGCGTCATCCTGGCACGACCGAAGCTCGAGGCGACCTTGCATGCGGGGCGCGACGTGGACTGGATGACGGAACGCGCCATCGCCATCGCAGCATTGCGTGTTGGCCCTAATTGTTGTCACTGGATGGACTGGGGAGCTCAAGAACCCCTTAGGAATCAATAAGGGGCGCGATCTAGGCACAAATGCCATCAATTAGGGACACTGACAGCTGTCTCATCCGCTGAGACAGGCATGCCAAGAACATACGAACATAATATACATTATGCGAAATAATGGATGTGCGTGTAGCGGCGTTCGTCGGCTCCACATGGCAATGGCTGCGGCTCTGGATCGGCGCTTGCTTACCCTCCGGCTCACTCGACAAGGACGAACTGGGCGCATGAGCAGCCCTTACACCCCGGCAATCACTTACACGCTTCGTAGACCTGATCATCCATCGTTCGGCTCAGCTGAAAGCTGCGCTTGAGCCCAGCCGCTCGATAGACGCTGTCGCGGTGCGCTTTGGCCGCCTCGCAACGGGTTGGACTCTTGTGCTGCGGATCACGAATGACCACGCCCTGGCGTTGCGGAATGCGGTCGCGCTGGTTCGATCTGACCGCGCTCTGCTGACGCATGACCTCGATGCGTCGGTCCGCCAATTCCGCTTCATAAGACCGCGGCTCAATACGCGCCGACCAGCTTTTTACAGGCTCGCCGCTGGTGCAGGGCTGAGACTGATACACGGCCTTGCCGCCCTCAATGCACTTGTGAACCTGTTGCGCTTGCACTGGCGCAGATGCGGCTATTGCGGCCGCAAGGATGAATCGCACGTCCATGATGCCCCCTGTGTATGAGGCGGATCATAGACGAACTCAGTAATGGCAGCGCCGAGCGTGACGCGTCACGTTATCTGCCGCTGTGGCGGTTCTGCACCGACTCCGGGAACGCACCCATCGGCCCGTCCTGGACACCAATCAGCGGTCCACCACCGAAACGGGCGACGGCGCCTGACCTGCCCACTGATGTCCGTTTTCGTCCAAGTGCGGACGCATCCCTAAACAGGACTCATAAATCTAAGTTCGAGAAAAAGGTTTAGCTTGCCCTGTCGGCGATGGTCGTGATGATCGTAGGAGCATGCTGATGATCAGGCGCGTCGCCTGCTCGACGCGCTGGTTCGCACGATGACAATTTCAAAGGAATGATCGATGAGCTTCAGCTTTTCACAGAGATCGCGGAATGGCCGCTTGATGTACCGGGCACTCAAGCGGTGCGATCCTGGTCCCTGGGGCCACCCAAGCCAACAGCGACATCGGACCCTATGCAACGTTGATCCGCGCATACAGAGGTAGAGAGGGAGTGGTCTTCGCTTCGTTGCAGAGCGGCACAGCGGCCAACGTTGCCCACCTGCGACGCGTGAGGCGTCGATCGTAGGCCCCTACCCCGGCTACAATGCGCCCTTGGCACACCACAGGGGGGTAGCGCTTTGCTGTCCTGACGTTTTCATCAGACAGTTCCAAGCGGATACGGTCCAACAGGGTCGTATAGTTCGCAGCCGCCTTGCGACGAAACCGATACTGGGCCTGCCGTTCCTCAGCCGTCATCGCAACGCAATTGATCGGCTTGCGGCCGCGCCGGGCTGCGAGCACCATCTCAATGGTGCCGGGTCCTTTTCGTCACGCAATTCGCCCACAGCGATGCCGCACCTGCTCGGGGAAGGAACCCACGGAGCGTTCCATGACGCCAATCAATACATCATTCGTTTCGGTCGCACTCTGGCCGGCACCGAGCTGACGCGCGTCAGCTTGCGAGAACGGGGCTGGCTGATCCCACGGACCCGGGCTCTTTCGGTGCCGCAGGTCTTGCTGGCTTGATCCCAAGGCGTCGCAGCTCAGTGTCCACGTCCTCGGCCCGCTCGATCACGGCGGCGTGGAGCGCGGGCAGCGGATCTACTCCCAGATAGATCGCAGGGTCGTGAGTCACGAGGATCAAGCCTGCATCCTTGCCTGGCTTGCTGGAAACTTCCGCTTTGAGAGCAGCCAAGACCCGGAGCTCCTCGTCACGCTCGCGGACAAAGCGCTCCTGAGCCATCTGATAGAAGACAGCTTGAGTAGATGGGAACAACGTCGCGCGCAGACCGGTGCCCGCCTTTGCTTCCCCGCGCCTTGCCTCGTTGATCCGGCTGTTGAAGTAGGCGGACAAGTGGCTTTTTATCTCACCATATGCGCGTAGGAAGGCGTCCGCCAGCTCGGCTGCCGCCGCATCGAGCTTCTTCTGGAATGCTCGTAGATGGCGCTTTTTGATCCATCCACCGCCAGCCTTTCCGGTAAAAACCCCCGCCAACGTGCCGATCAATGTCGCGGTCGCCGGAAGGATGACCGCGGACATCCCGCCTGTAGCAGGTGCCAGCATCAATCCGAGAGTCAGGCCCAGCTTGCCCCCTACGAAGCCACCCGCACCCGTGGCAGTGGTATCTACGGCGGCATGTTCGGCAGCCGTCTTCCAATCAATATCGCCTTTGTAAAGGCGATAACCATGCCTTGCCGAGTTGATCGCCAGCGAGATATACGGGACCTGATCCAGGAGGTCGCCCATGCTATCAATCGCTTCCATGGTGTCATTCGTGAGGTGGAAGGCCTCCTGGACTGACAGTGTCTCGTCGACCAGGACACGAGGATCATCTCCAAATGCCGCTGCCATCTCCTTGTTGGCGATGACATCAATATCCGGATGGTTTTCCAGGTGCTTTTGGATGTAGCTCGGGTTGTCAGTGACCTTTACGTTGTAAGGCTTCCCGTCGACCAACACGTCGTAACCAGGCTGGGTGCCGGATGTGGGTATCTCGATCTCGTGTCCCTCGCCCGCGAGTTTATCGAAGACTTGTTCTTCGCCTGTATAGCCCTTGTATTTGTGGATCACGTTACGAAGGACATCACCATTACTGTCGTACCTGATGATGTTCTCTTTCAAGTAGGCCATGAGCTCACCCAGACTGGAGAACTCGTGAGCGTGATGGAGACGATCAATACCGGTTAGGACATGTCCGTCCATCTTCATGGTGTTGTAAAGCACATCAAAGGTGCTTGCGCCCACCACCGCAGCGCCGTCAATGCCCAGCCGCTGTGCTTTGGCCTGCATTTCAGCATCGACTGACAACGGGGTCGTCAAGAATTGACGGACCTTCGTTCTGTGAGCGCGCGAGGCATTCAGGACGCTGACTCCGCCGGCCAAGCCGACGGCACCAAGTACTCCCAAAACGGCGACTACGAAAACCAGCTCCATGTCTTCCCCTGTTTCTGCCCTGCGAGGCCATTTTGCCTGCAAGCTCGCCCCCGCGAGTTCATTTGCAGGCGATCACATAGCTGCCACCTTCCAGATAGTACCCAATTGCACACTTGTCCATGCGTCGCACTGGGGTTCTACCCCGAGGGCCAACTGCTCGGCATGGCAGGCGCCGTGGCCAGGCAGCCGCCACAAGTCGGGAAGATGCGAGCCGGCTTGCCCCTGCTTGGGCACCGCAATGACCCATTGTCCGTGATTCGTGATTTCTTCCTGGATTGCCTCGCGGTGGATCACGAAAGAACTCCCATTTTTGGCAGTTGCTGATGGAGGAATCGTCTGCAGGACACATCCAGCGTGAAGTAGTCAGACATCAGAACCCCTGTTGATCTCCCCATTCACCCGAGCCCGCCAACCCCATCATCCCCTTCCTTCTCGAAACCAGGCCCATGAAATCCTCCACGACCTGGAAATAACGCTGCAGGACCGATCCTGAAGCAGGACGACAGATGCTCTGTCCCAACTTCCCGGCATACGCCGCCAAGGCACATGAGGAGAATCACCATGCTCGACTGGAACGCCTATCGCGAAGAACTGAAGCCCCGGATCGGGGAAATCGGCAAGCTGTCGCCGGACACCGTCCGCGGCTATGCCACGCTTGCCGGCGCCGGTAACAAAACCCAGCATCTTGATGCCAAGACCCGGGAGTTGATTGCGCTTGCGGTCGCCGTCACTACGCGCTGTGACGGCTGCATCACCGTCCACGTCGATGCCGCACTCAAGAACGGGGCGAGCCGTGAGGAGATCGCCGAGGCGCTGGGCGTTGCGGTGGCCTTGAATGCCGGGGCTGCGCTGGTCTATTCGGCCCGGGTCATGGATGCGGTTGCCGAGCATCCCGATGCCTAGACCGGAGGTGGCATCGGGCCGATATTCGAAGCCATGGCAGCCACCTCCTGGACTGCGATCATCGAATCCCCTCCTGTCAGGACACCATCATGATTGAACGTCGTCCCTTCGAAAGCCTGGGCGGAGCCAACCACGGTTGGCTTGACGCCAGGCACCATTTTTCCTTCGCCGAATACCAGGATTCCCAGCGCATGCACTGGGGCGCGCTGCGGGTATGGAACGACGACACTATCCAGGCCGGCACCGGCTTTCCTCCGCATGCCCACTCCGACATGGAGATCATCACCTACGTCCGCGAAGGTGCGATCACCCATCAGGACAGTTTGGGCAACAAAGGCCGCACGGAAGCGGGCGACGTCCAGGTCATGAGCGCTGGCACGGGCATCCGGCATTCCGAGTACAACCTCGAGCCAGGCACCACCCGCATCTTCCAGATATGGATCTTCCCCAACCAGCAAGGCCGTCCGCCGTCCTGGGGCGCCAAGCCGTTCCCCAAGGGCCAGCGCTCGGGTCAGTTCGTCACGCTTGCCAGCGGCGTCGATGGCGATGATGACGCGTTGCCGATCCGCACCGATGCGCGCGTTCTGGGCGCAACGCTGAAGGCCGGCGAGTCGGCCGAATACCACTTTGCCGGCGCGAACCGCTACGGCTATCTGGTCCCGGCCAAGGGCAAGGTCGAGGTTGATGGCGTCGCTCTCAACGCCGGTGACGGAGCGGCGATCAGCGAACTGGACAGCATCCGGGTGACCGCCCTCGAGGATTCGGAACTCGTGCTTGTCGACACCGCAGGCATCTGACGTCCCAACCAACGAGAGTCGTGCGGATCACGCCAAGGCGCTGGAGCGCTACGCCCTCGCACGCGCCGAGTTCAACGGCAAGGAACGATTGAAGGCCTCTATCGCATCGGCACAATGCAACGATTTCTTCCTGTTTAGCGGGTATCACGCCCCGACCATTGGCGACATCCGCAGAGCTACAATCCAATCTGTCATTCGGATCTGATTGCATGAGCTACCGCGATATTTGTCGCGGTTCACAACAGGAGAATCCCCATGTCCAAGCAAGGTGAAAACGGAGCCGGCCGCTCAACCATGAGCACCGGCGCGCCCGCGCCCAGCGACCGCAACTCGCTCACCATCGGGCCCGATGGTCCGATCGTCCTGCACGACGTGCACTTCCTCGAGCAGATGGCGCACTTCAACCGCGAAAAGGTGCCCGAGCGCCAGCCACATGCGAAGGGCGCCGGCGCCTTTGGCGTGTTCGAGACCACGGAAGACGTGTCGAAGTATACGAAGGCGGCGCTGTTCCAGCCCGGCACGAAGACCGACATGCTGATCCGCTTCTCGACCGTGGCCGGCGAAATGGGCAGCCCGGACACCTGGCGCGACGTGCGCGGCTTCTCGATCAAGTTCTACACCAGCGAGGGCAACTACGACCTGGTCGGCAACAACACCCCGGTCTTCTTCGTCCGCGACCCGATGAAGTTCCCGCACTTCATCCGCAGCCAGAAGCGCCTGCCGGATTCCGGACTGCGCGACAATCACATGCAGTGGGACTTCTGGTCGTCCAATCCCGAAAGTGCGCACCAGGTGACCTATCTCATGGGACCGCGCGGCCTGCCGCGCACCTGGCGGCACATGAACGGCTACGGCTCGCACACCTACATGTGGGTCAACGCCGCCGGCGAGCGCTTCTTCGTCAAATACCACTTCCACACGGAACAGGGCATGGAATTTTTCAGCAACGCCGAAGCCATGGAGATGGCCGGGCGCGATGCCGACTTCCACCGCCGCGACCTGTTCGACGCCATCGCACGCGGCGAGCACCCGAAGTGGGTGCTGAGCGTGCAGGTCATGCGCTACGAGGAGGCCAAGCACTATCGTTTCAATCCCTTCGATCTGACCAAGGTCTGGCCGCATGCCGACTATCCGCTGATCCGCGTCGGCACGATGCGGCTTGACCGCAATCCCGAGAACTTCTTCGCCGAGATCGAGCAGGCCGCGTTCTCGCCGGGCAACACCGTGCCCGGCATCGCCCTGTCGCCGGACAAGATGCTGCTCGGCCGGGCGTTCGCCTACAACGACGCCCAGCGCAACCGCATCGGCACCAACTTCCATCAGCTCCCGGTCAACCAGCCGAAGGTTCCGGTCAACACCTACATGTTCGATGGCCAGATGAACTACCACCACAGCGGTGCGGCACCGGTGCATGCGCCCAACAGCGGCGGGCGTT
This sequence comes from Pseudomonadota bacterium, assembly GCA_023423605.1. Classification (GTDB taxonomy): domain Bacteria; phylum Pseudomonadota; class Gammaproteobacteria; order Xanthomonadales; family Xanthomonadaceae; genus Stenotrophomonas. Next base: position 1,971 of record JAFAFF010000141.1, on the reverse strand, counting down.
CCTGGGCGGATGAAACCGGCACGATGGACGACGGCTGGGAAGCCGATGGCGCGATGGTGCGCAGCGCCTACACCCTGCGCGAGGACGACGACGACTTCATCCAGCCCGGTACCCTGGTGCGCGACGTGTTCAGCGAGGCCGAACGCACCGCACTGGTGGAGACCGTGGCCGGCTCGCTGCTGGGTGGCGTGCGCAGCCCGGTGCTGGAACGTGCGCTGGCCTATTGGAGTTCGATCGATCCCGATATCGGCCAACGCATCGAGGAGAAGGTGCGCCACGGCAGCGCCGCCGAACCTGCGGCAGGCATGAGCGAGAGCTGATCCAGGCTGGCCGGAGCGAGCCACGTTGCGCTGGTCGTCACCAGCGCAACGTGGCCGTTTCGCTCTTCTTCTGTTCGCTCTTCTTCTGCATGTCCGTGTTGGTACTGGCGAGCTGCCTGTCCATCGCGTCGGTCACCCGCTGCGCGAAATGGACGTCCGCCCGCTCATCCAGCGTCCGGGCCAGGTGCCGCAGTTGCGGTTCGGTGAGCCCGGTATTCATGCCGATGCGGATATGTGCCTGCAACTGCGCGTCGGCTCCCGGCAGCGCGGACAACATGCCGATGGTCGCCAGCTCGCGGCTTTGCCAGTCGAGGTTGTCCCGTTCGAAGATGGCGCCGAACAAGTGGCTGCGCAGGTACTGGTTGGCCACGGGCGCAAAATCGAACAACGGCCCGTCCACCAGTCCTCCCGAAAGCAGCGTCTGATTGGCCGTTCCCGTGGCCAGCAACTCCTCCCCCATCGGAATGGAACGATTGGGTTCCCGGCCGGGTGCATCCTGGATGCCCCGCTGCCGACGGGCTTCCAGCACTTTCATCAGCTCCGCCAGAGCGTTGAGGCTGCGGGGAAAACCGGCGTACGCGTAGAGCTGCAACAGGATTTCCCGGGCATCGCTCACCGTCATGCCGGCGTCCAGACCCTGGTTCAATGCGGTACCGAGCCGAGCCATGTCGCCTGCGGCGGACAAAGCCCCGATTGGCGCGATCGCCTGCTGGCGGAGATCGAGCGCCTCGTTGTGCTGGGACGTGCTGGATTCGATGGTCATGGCCGGGGATTCCCTCAAGTTACCGGTTTGCGCCAGGGTGAGTGCCGGCAAGATCGTCAGCAGCAGGCTCGGAACGACGATCCGAAGCCGGGAGCACCGCTCACCGCGCGTTGTATTGCTCATCATCGACCTTCTCCATCCATTCAACATTCCTGCCGTCCACGGTACCTGTGACGGCCAGGTGGGTCATCGCGGTAGCGCGCGCCGCCCCGTGCCAGTGCTTCACGCCGGGTGGGCACCACACCACATCGCCCGGCCTGATTTCCTGCACCGGCTTCCCCCATTCCTGGGTGAGTCCCACGCCGGAAACCACGACCAGGCGCTGGCCCGCGGGATGGGTATGCCAGGCCGAACGTGCGCCCGGCTCGAAAGTAACCAGTCCGCCAGATGCATTGATAGCATCATCGGCTGGCCATACAGGATCGATCCTGACCTGACCTGTGAAGTACTCAGCGGGACCGGGAATGGAGGCCTGCTCCCCTGCCCTTGCGATCTGCTGCGACGGTCTTTCGACACCGACCGTGGCCTCCTGGGCTGCCATTGCAAGTACGCCCAGCGTCAGAAGGGACATATTCATGAGCATTCTCCTTGATAAGTTTCGTGCGGCGTTGGCGGGGCTCCATGTCCCCAGCGGCAAGCCCCTGATTGCGTTATTTCGTGGCGACCCAGGCTCCATCACCTGGGCGCCACCGACGGGCGCGCCGTCACGACGGTCAGCAAGGCGCACATCGCCAGCAGTACTGCGCTCACGATGAACGCACTGCGATGGCCGCCGTGGTCGAACAGCAGGCCGCCCACCGTCGAGCCCAGCGCGATGGACATCTGGACCACGGCAACGAACAACCCGCCGCCAGCCTCAGCATCCTTGGGAAACATCCTGGCGATCCA
>JAFAFF010000300.1 GCA_023423605.1 Pseudomonadota bacterium | reverse complement strand
TGCCGATCCTGGACGTGGTGAACGCGCGCAACGTGGTGGTGATCAAGCGTGGCCGCGGTACCGGCTTTGCGGGCATCGAGAATGCGCTGTTCTATGCGGACAACACGCGCATGCTGTACGGCGATGGTGCGCAGGCCGCCGGTGCGCTGGTCAGCGAACTGAAGGCGCTGGACGGCGGACACTGAGCAGCGGGTGGGGCCGGGTGCTGCCCGGTTTGGCGCGGGAAACCGGGTGACGACCAACGGTCGTCACCCACCAGTTCCCGGCATCGTCACTCAGCAGTATCCGGCATCGTTCCCACCGGTATCGGGCATCGTCCCCCACCATGGTGCGGTTGCATCACTCGCCACTCGCCGGCGGCTAGCGCGCCAGCCAGGCGCCGACGAGCACGCCCACCGGCACCCACACCCAGTCCCATGCGGCGTTGGCCAGGCCCACCAGCGTCCACGCCAGGTGCGGTCCCATGCGCAGCGCGGACTCCAGCGGCGCCAGGCCCATCGAACCCCCCAGCCACGCACTGGCGATGATCCACCAGGCCAGCGCGGTGACCAGCAGGGTTCCGCCGACCACCAGGCCCACCCGCAGCGGCCCGCCGCGCAGCGTGCCCAGGCGCAGCATGAACACCAGCTCCAGGGCGACCACGACCGCCATCCAGCCGAGCTGCCGGCCCGTCATCAATGCCAGCATCACCCAGGCAAGCAGGGCGACACCAGCTCCCAGCAACAGCATCAGGGGCCAGAGCCAGGACACCGTCCTGGTACGTACAGCAGTGGAATGCATGCGGTTTTCCCATTGTCCGCCCACAGGATACTGGGTTTGCCGCAGTGCACGGGCGGGCACCGGGCCACTGGGCTAAAATGCCCGCTTGCGCGGCCCGGCCGCGGCCCCCATATCGAGTGCCATGTATTCCCGCAGCAGTGAACCTGTCCACTTCGAACGCGACTGCGAGGCCGTCATGGTCCCGCAGGGCGATACGGTGACCCTGCCGGCCGGCAGCTACGGCTACATCACCCAGGCGCTGGGTGGCAGCTATACGGTGTTTGTCGAAGGCAACCTGTTCCGCATCGCCGGCAAGGATGGCGATGCCATCGGCAAGGAGGCGCCGGCTCCGCTGGAACTGCCCGACGACGCCAGCGACGAGCAGGTGGAACAACTGGTGTGGCAGCAGCTGCGCACCTGTTTCGACCCGGAGATTCCGTTCAACATCGTGGATCTGGGCCTGGTCTATGAGGTGGAACTGAAGCACCTGGACGACGGTCGCCGCGAAGTGGATGTCAAGATGACCCTGACCGCGCCCGGCTGTGGCATGGGCGAAATCCTCGTCGACGATGTGCGCAGCAAGCTGGAGATCATTCCCACCGTGGCCGAGGCCGACGTGGAACTGGTGTTCGATCCGCCATGGGGCCGGCACATGATGTCCGAGTCGGCACGCCTCGAGACCGGCATGCTCTGAACGACGTCCGCCGCTGGCGGATTCCCGGCAACAACCGCAACCAGAACAGGAAACATCCGGTGTCCCAGTCCAACCTCCGTTTCGACGTCATCCCGTCCACCCGGCCGCGCAGCGCCGACGAGCGCGCCGCCATCCTGGAAAAGCCGGGTTTCGGCCTGCACTTCACCGACCACATGGTGGAAGTGCGCTGGGACAAGGACACCGGCTGGCACGATGCCAGCGTGCGCCCGTATGGCCCGCTGCAGCTGGACCCGGCCGCGGCCGTGCTGCATTACGGCCAGGAAATCTTCGAAGGCATCAAGGCCTACCGGCATGCCGACGGGTCCATCTGGACCTTCCGCCCGGACGCCAACGGCCGTCGCCTGCAGCGTTCGGCGCAGCGGCTGGCGCTGCCGGAACTGCCGGTGGAGATCTTCGTCGAATCGCTCAAGCAGCTGATCGCGCTGGACAAGGACTGGGTGCCGTCGGCCGACGAATCCAGCCTGTATTTCCGCCCCTTCATGATCGGTGATGAAGCGTTCCTCGGCGTGCGTGGCGCACAGAAGGCCGGTTACTACGTGATCGCCAGCCCGGCCGGTCCCTACTTCGCCAAGGGTGTCGCGCCGGTGGCCATCTGGCTGTCCACCGAATACGCACGGGCGGCCAAGGGCGGCACCGGCGCGGCCAAGTGCGGTGGCAACTACGCCGCCTCGCTGCTGCCGCAGCAGAAGGCACAGGCGCAGGGCTGCTCGCAGGTGCTGTTCCTGGATCCTGCCGAAGGCAGGTACCTGGAAGAACTGGGTGGCATGAACGTGTTCCTGGTCTACAAGGACGGCACCCTGGTCACTCCGGAGCTGTCCGGCAGCATCCTGGAAGGCATCACCCGCGAAAGCATCCTGCAGCTGGCCCGCGACCGTGGCATGAAGGTCGAAGAGCGCAAGGTGAGCATCGACGAATGGAAGGATGGCGTGGCATCCGGTGAGATCAGCGAGGTGTTCGCCTGCGGTACCGCCGCGGTGGTCACCCCCATCGGCCAGCTGAAGGGCGAGGGCTTCTCGGTGGGCGATCTCGACGCGCCGGCCGGTGAAGTGACCCTGTCGCTGCGCAAGGAACTGACCGACATCCAGTACGGTCGCGTGCCGGATCGTCACGGCTGGCTGGTCCGGCTGGGCTGATCCACGACACCAGGCGGCGCTTCCCGCCACCACGGTAGCAATGAAGACCCGTCCGCAAGGACGGGTTTTCTGTTGTGGCGCGCTGGACAGGCCGGGACAGCGGAGGACATCGCGTTGGTCATCGAACGTCGTGAAAATGTCTTCACCTTTACAAATTTTTGACACGGAAAGTCTCAAAACGAACATTTCATATCGCTGAAGACGCGCTGAAGCATTGTCGTGGAGGGCGGCTCCGGACTAGCTTCCGGGGCGGGCAGCAGCAGGGGACTGTCCGCAGGGAACCACCGCCAATCCCGGCATCCCTCCAGACTGAAAGGAACTCCGATGTCCCAGGTTTCGCAATCGCGTCAGCGTGCATTGGTCGTCATGGGTGCATC
>JAFAFF010000299.1 GCA_023423605.1 Pseudomonadota bacterium | reverse complement strand
CGGCATGAACACCCGTCGCGGATGCCGGCTGACCAGCCAGCCATACAGAGGCTGCAACACCAGCATGATCAGGAAAACGCAGGTGAACAGGAACTGCAGCACGAAGTCCTGCAGCGCGATCCCGTGGTCGCTGAACCATTGGATCAATGCCGACGGAAACACATCCTGCATGTTCGAGGAGGCTGCCATCGCCTCGCGGACCGGGCGCAGCACGTAATAGCCGCTGAGCAGGCAGAAGAAATACAGGAACGACCACCACAGCGCTGGTGATTCGCGCAGCGCGTGCAGCAATCGCCGCAGCGCACCCGGCTTGCCCGCTACGACGCTCATGCGTCACCCGGCACGCGCCGGAGGCGGCTGGAAGAAGGCATCTGCGACTCCGGGTACGGGGGAGCGCGTACGTTAGCCAATGCACTGCAACATCGCCAGCGCCGGCACGGCCGCAGGCGATGCGCCCCGGCCCGCCATGCCGCCCGGCGGCTCCGGCAATGCTGGAAGACGAGGCAAAAGGCCATCTTTTTCAACAGGATGCGCATTCATCTTCGCTTTGTTTGTGCAACGGTGAAAAGCAGGATTAGAATCGAACGCAGCAGTCGCGCTCGGGTCCCATCGATGAAGAACAACAGCAGGCGTCGTCCGTTCCGCACGGCGGCCACCGGAATGCTGGGCATGCTCATGCCCTTGGCCATGTCAACCACGGCGCAGACGCCGGCCCTGCGGCCGATGCCCGCCAACATCGAACCGGCCACGCCGACGCCGGTGCATACCCAGCCGGCCGCTTACCGCACCGGGCTGGCCGCGGACGTGCAGGCACCCGCCCCCGGCTTCAACGTGGCGCATATCGAGGCCATGGCCCGCCAGCTCACCTACGGCGAACGCGTGCCGGGCATGGCGGTGGCCATCGTGCAGGGCGGACGCGTGCTGAGTGCGCGCGGTTACGGCGTCACCGACATCAGCAATCCGTTGCCGGTCGATTCGCATACCGTGTTCCGGCTGGCGTCGCTGTCCAAGGCGTTCGCCGGCACCATGGCCGGCCTGCTGGTCAACGATGGCACGTTGCGCTGGGACAGCAAGGTCACCGACTACGTGCCGGGTTTCCAGTTGTCCAGCCCCGAAGCCACCGAGCGCCTGAGCGTGGCCGATCTGCTCAGCCACCGCGTCGGGCTGCCGTACAACGCCTACGACCGCGACGTCGAGGCCAATGCCGAGTACTACACGCTCACCCACAAGCTGGCGTCCACGCCGCTGAAGTGCCTGCCGGGCGATTGCTACGCCTACCAGAACGTGGCTTACAGCCTGATCGGCGATGTGGTGTATGCCGCCTCGGGCAGCTTCTACGAACAGGCTGTCGAACGGCGCCTGTTCAAGCCCCTGGGCATGGACGATGCCAGCCTCGGCCTGGCTGGCATCCAGGCCAGCTCGCGCTGGGCGCGTCCGCATGTCCGCAGCCGCAATGGCTGGGTATCGCTGACGCCCAAGCCAACGTATTACCGCCTGGCGCCGGCCGCCGGCGTCAACGCCAGCGCCAACGACATGGCGCAATGGTTGCTGGCCCAGACCGGCCACCGCCCGGACGTGCTGCCTGCGCCGTTGCTGGCCACGCTGCATTCCACCCTGGTGAACACGCCGGGCGAGATGCGTTCGGGCTGGCGCCGTGAGCGCTTGCGTTCGGCCGGCTATGCGCTGGGCTGGCGCAACTTCGATTATGCCGGGCACGAAGTGGTGTTCCATGCCGGAGCCGTGCAGGGCTATCGCGGCCTGGTCGCACTGGTACCCGAGCGCGATCTCGGCATCGCCATCCTGTGGAATGGTGAAAGCAGCCTGCCCAGCGGCCTGCTGCCCACCGTGCTGGATTCGGCGATCGGCCTGCCGGCGCAGCGCTGGCTGGATGTCGATACCGATTTCGGCAGCGACAGCCTGATGGTCGAAGGCACACCGGCGCAGGACAAGCGCAAGGGCGCGTCGTCCACGCGGGCAACCGCGTCGCCGCGCTGACCAGCGGCGGGAGGATCATCCGGAGAAGGCGGCCTGCGGGTCGCCTTTTTCATGCGTCGTCGTCGTCGACCTGCCGCGACATGGGCGTATAAAAAAACCCCTCCTCCGCTGGGCTGACGGAGAAGGGGTTGCAGGTACGGCTATCGGGAGATGCTTAGATCAGCGGTGCCGGGGTTGCCGGCAATGCTACCGGCGCAGCCTTCTTGCGGCGCGCTGCCGGCTTGCTTGCAGCCTTCCTGGCGGCCGGCTTGCGGGTCGCCTTCTTCGCGGCGGCCTTCTTCGCCGCCGTCTTCTTCACTGCCTTCTTCGGGGCGGCCTTGCGTGCGGCCGTCTTCCGGGTCGCCTTCTTCACCGCCTTCTTGGCGACCTTGCGGGTGGCCGACTTCTTGGTCGCAGCCTTCTTGGCGGGCTTGCGCGCGACCTTCTTCGCCGCCTTGCGGGCGGTGGTCTTCTTGGCGGCCTTCTTCACTGCCTTCTTGGCGGTGGTCTTCTTCGCCGCCTTCTTCGCCGTCTTCTTCACTGCCTTGCGGGCGGTCGCCTTCTTGGCGGTTGCCTTGCGGGCGGTGGTCTTCTTGGCGGCCTTCTTCACTGCCTTCTTGGCAGCCGCCTTCTTCGCGACCTTCTTCACTACCTTCTTGGCAGCGGTTTTCTTGGCTGCCTTCTTCACCGCCTTCTTGGCGGCGGGCTTCTTCTTCGCAGTTGCCATGGGATGGCTCCTCGTCAGTGATGGAGAGTTGAAACGCCCAGGTGAATCGAACCCGCCGATGCTGCTGGCGGGGACCGCCGACGTGTCGTTCGCGCCGTGACGGATGCAACGAAACACGCTTCGATCGGCGAAGCCTGCATCGTTGCGAAACGGTTCGTGTGTTCTGCCAGGGGAGACTGCACCGTCTGCACGGTCTGTCGACGTGCAGTGGATGTCGGTAGCCTGCTTCGCGTCTGGCGGTTGATCGGATGCACTCGGTCTGGCAGTAAAGGTCTGCTGGGCGAAACCTAATCACGGTTTTTTTTGCTGTCAACAACCCCCCGCAAAAAAATTCACGCGGGCACTGCGGAAAAGGACCCGCGGGCAACCTGCATGCACCCTTGCGCGCGCCATATCGCGGCAGGCGGGAACACACGCCGATGCACTCGCTGCACTGACACACGTGCAGGAAACTGCTTTAAACAAGCACTTTCTTCGTACACGCAGAAACACGACGCGCGCACGCCGCCACGCCGGCCCGATGAGCGCGTGGCCTGCAGGGCGTTCGACAACGCTTCAACAACCACGCATTTTTTTTTCACGCCGATGACGCGTCCGCGCATGGCGCAAACGCGGTTTTGCGCAAAAAAATTCTCTCCGGGAAGCATCGCGGGTACCGCGATCATCGGCCTGCGACGACCGCCGAAGGCATGTCGTCCACCCGTTTTCCGCACCGGCATCGAGCGTCACCGCAACCATGACCGGTCGATGCATCGACAAAAAAAGACCGCCCACGGGGGCGGTCTTCTGGTCTTCCTTCGCAACGACGGTCAGTGGTCGTCGTTGTCCAGGACCTCGGCATAGTCGTCCGGTCCCAGCAGGTCCTTGAGTTCGTCGCTGTCCACGCCTTCCAGCACGTACAGCCAGCCTTCGCCGTATGCATCCTCGTTGATGGTTTCCGGCTTGTCCGACAGGGATGAATTCACTTCCACGACCGTACCGCTGACCGGGCTGTAGACGTCCGATGCGGCCTTGACCGATTCGACCACCGCAATCGCTTCGCCGGCCTTCGCTTCAGCGCCGACTTCAGGCAGCTCGACATAGACCAGGTCGCCCAGCAGGCCCTGGGCATGATCGGAAATACCCACGGTGACGCGACCGTCGCCTTCGACGCGCGCCCATTCGTGGGACTTGAGGAACTTCAGGTCGCCGGGGATCTCGCTCATGACACTGCTCCAGGATTACAGGGGTGGAAAAAACGCGGCTAGTGTAACCAACCGGCCGGGCCTGCTGGCAGGCCCGCGCCGACATCATCGACTCATTCGGCGGCAAGCACGCCGGGCTGTGCCTGGCCTTCGCGGACGAACGGGAACTTCACCACGCGCAACTGCACCTGGCGTCCACGGATGTCCACGCTGACCTCGCCGATGTCACCGGCCGGCACGCGCGCGAACGCGATGCCCTTGGCCAGGCTGGGCGAGAACGTGCCGGACAGGATTTCGCCCTGGCCGCTGGCGGTGGTGACCACCTGGCCGTGCCGCAGCACGCCCTTCTCATCCATCACCACGCCGATCATCTGCCGCGCGTTGCCAGCCGCCTTCTGCGCCTCCAGCACCTCGCGGCCGATGAAGTCACGGCCTTCGTCCAAGGACACCGTCCAGCCCAGCGCGGCTTCGTAGGGCGTGATGTCCTCGTCCATGTCCTGGCCATACAGGTTCATGCCCGCTTCCAGGCGCAGCGTGTCGCGTGCGCCCAGCCCGGCCGGCTTGACGCCGGCCTGCAGCAGGCGGTTCCAGAACGCCACCACCGCGTCCTGCGGCAGCAGGATCTCGAAACCATCCTCGCCGGTATAGCCGGTACGCGCCACGAACAGGGGTTCGCCTTCGCTGGAGTTCACCTCGGTCGCAGCAAAGCGGGCAAGCCTGCCGAGCGCATCGCGCCCGCCTTCATCCACCAGGCCGATCACCGCGTCGCGCGCCTGCGGTCCCTGCACGGCGATGATCGCCAGGTCAGGACGCTGCTGCACCGTCACGCCGAACGACTGTGCCTGCTCGCCCAGCCACGCCAGGTCCTTTTCGCGCGTGGCGGCGTTGACCACCATGCGGAAGAAGTCGTCGGCCAGGTAGTAGACGATGAGATCGTCGATGACGCCGCCACGGGTATTGAGCATGCAGGAATACAGCGCCTTGCCCGGCACCTTCAGCTTGTCCACCGAGTTGGCGAGCAGGTGGCGCAGGAACGGCTTGACCTGTTCACCGCGAAGATCCACCACGGTCATGTGGCTGACGTCGAACATGCCGGCCTGGCGACGGACCAGATGGTGCTCGTCGAGCTGCGAGCCGTAGTGGATGGGCATGTCCCAGCCTCCGAAGTCGACCATCTTGG
>JAFAFF010000142.1 GCA_023423605.1 Pseudomonadota bacterium | reverse complement strand
GCGCTGGAAGCACCGCCGCTCAAGCTGGGCGCGCTGGTCACCCATCCCAAGTTCGGCGAAGGCATGGTCACCGACTACGAAGGCAGCGGTGCGCATGCGCGGGTGCAGGTGGAATTCGCCGATGCCGGCAGCAAGTGGCTGGTGATGGCGTATGCGAATCTCACGGTGATCTGAAGCAGGACGCCGTGCCGCGTGGAGCGATAGGTCGGTGCCGGTATACAAGACGTGATCCGGTCGATTTATCCCTGAAAGCCATGCATTCAGGGATGAATGATGCTCGCCATCTGTTTCCTGTTGATGGCGTTCAATGTTCAGCGCACCTGCTTCAGCTTCTTCTGCCGCTTCCTGTCCGCGGGCCATGGATCTGGCCCCCATTCCGTTGGGCAGTTCACCGCCCCTGCGCGTCATTCGCAATGCGGCGGAAATGCCACCGCGACAGATGCCTGGCCGTCCACCGCTGCTGGACCTTGGCGAAGGCCCGGCAAGGGTGGTGCATGCGGGCAGCAATCCGGCGGTGCGGGTGGATACGGACACCGGGAGCTGGCGGTTGAAGTCACCGGGAACGAGCTGGGAAAGCGCCATGGAAGTGACGATGGCCAAGCTGTTCCGGTTGACCGGGCTGGCCGCACCGCAGACGGGGCTGGCAGATGAGGACATGGCGACGCTGCCGTCCAATGCCTGGCAGGTGGCGTCCCGCTATGAGGACAGCTTCCAGGATCTGGGGGCGTTCCTCGCGTCGGAGGAGGCTGCGACGCTCGCTTCGGGTGACGATGAGGCCCGGCGGGTAGCCTACGCCGCCCAACGGGCGCGGCACGACGCGGGTGTGGCTGCCTGCGAGGACATTCTGCAGCGTGCAGGGGTACAGCACTTCTGGCAGTTGGACCGCCCCGATCTGGTCGAGGAACATGCGGCGCAGGACCGCAATCGTTTCGAGGCGCTGGAGGCGATGAACCGCATGTTGCCTGCCAACGTGCGTTGCGAGCAGCTGCGGCATTACATCGCCTCGTCCTGGCTGGCCAACTGGGACCATCTGAATTATCGGATGGAGAACTTCGGATATGCGCAGCGCGACGGGCATCCGGTCGGCATGACCGTGGATTTCGGCTCGTGCGGGCCGTTGGGTTTCCGCGATTTGAGGCAGGGCAGAATGCTCCCCAAGGCCGTCAGCCAGGACATTGCACTCCTGCAGCGCCCGCGGTCGCTGTTTCCGATACCCGAAAAGGTATGCGAAAACGCGGCCGACTTCGACGCCTTGGGTACCGATCCCGGGATGCTGCTGGATACGCTGCGCCGGCCGTATGGATTCCAGTCCGAGACCGTCGTCGAGATGATCCGTCCGCCGACGGCGCCGGATGTCGACATTGTCGATACGCTGTCGGAGATGGGCTATCGGTTGAAGCTGCTTTCGGTGGGCGCCATTGCCGCGGTGGTCCAGTGTTACTGGCAGACGCCTGCGGAGGAGACTGATGGCCGCTGGCCGAGCGCCGATGCGTTGGTTGACGTGTTGCGCGCACGCCGCGATGCGATGCTGCAGGGATTCGATGAGGCGCAGTTGGCAGCCTGGGCCAGGGACAATCCTGATCAGGCACTCCGCGTCCAGCAGGAAATGCTGACCGCCCTTCAGGAAGTGGAGGCCGGAAGTCCGCCGGTGGCGATGGCGGCGCTTCAAGCGGCAATCCACGGTAGCCATGATGCGCTGCTGTCACCCCCGGAAGCGGCGACCGCCGCCAATGGCCTGACCCGCGAGATCCGTTCCCTGCAGGCCTTCCGCAATGCCGTGAAGGAGCTGGCTGCGGGACGGCAGGATGCAGACAATGCGCGGATGGACGCGGCGGTGAAGGAGCTGCTGTCCGACGGGGTCCATGGACAGCTGATGATCAATCTGCATCTGGGACCCGGTCACAGGACAGAGACCCGGGCGGCATTCACCGCCAACCTGGAATGGCTGCAATTGATGACGGCGTTGGTGGCAGAGGGCAGCGCCGATGCCAGCAGCGTGGCCGACGTGCTGACCGCGCGCTGTGGCCAGGACTATTATCCGCCCGCTGTGGCGTTCCGGGCCGATGCACATCCGGAGATCTGTTCGGCGTTCATCGATCTGCTGGGTGCACTGTCACAGGCCTCGCCCGCGGTTGATCCGGCGGATCTGCGATCACGCATCCTGCAGGCCAAGAACAAGGGACAGCCGAATTTCTATACGACGCTGCTGGGCTCACACAACGGGACGGAATGGAATGATCGGCTTGCACGGCATGCGTTGCTGCCGGGCAGACGCGAGGTGCAGCAGATCAAGGGACAACGGGCGGCGCTTTCCTGGCGGGGACGCGAAACCACTATGGCCGATGGCTCGCGGCACCTGGTCGCGCCGCCGGCCTCGCCGGGGCTGGATGTCCTGCTGCCACAGGTGGAGCGCCACTATGGCCCTCGGCAACTGGTGAAGTGGGAGGAAGCGCTGCTGCGTGAGCATGTATTCGCGAAGGCGCCGCTTGCCTCCGGCAAGGAACTGCAATCGGTCAACACCATGGTGGCTGACGCGGCAGCCGATGCGTGGCGCAAGGCGCTGCAGCGTTACCCGATCCTGAAGGGAACCCCGTTGCCGAAGGATATGGTGGAAACGCTGCAGGCCGAGGCGCGCAAGGATTACAGGGAAAGCATGCAGGCGCTGCGCGGTGACCGCGCCAGGCAGATCATCGCCGCCGGTTACAGCCGCCATGAAGAAGACGTGCTGGCCGATCCGGGCATGTCGGCCGAACAACGCAGGACGGCTTTCGATGCGTGTGTCGAAGCCACCTGCATTGATATCCGCGCGATGGTTGAAGGCAAGGAAGGCAACGCGCCTGATGAGCGGGCACTGGCCGATGTCGCCGGCAGGGTGACGTTGCGGGCCAACGCGCTGAAGGTGCGTTCGGAGCAGGAAGCGGCACGGGAAACCCAGGCGCAGGCGGCAGAGCAGGCTCGGGAGCACGCACGGAAACAGGCGTCCCTGCGCGCCAGCGGAGCGGCCACCGACCATGCTGGCCGCGATGCAGCGCGCAGGGCCGGAATGCTCGCCCAGGAGCGGGCCGAGCACGCGGCAAGCCAATCGGCCAGGCGCGCTGCAGCCGAACAGGCCGAGCGCAACGCAACGCTGGATGCGCAGCGTGTGGCTGGCCTGCGGGCACACCAGGAAGCGAATACGGCCGCACGGACGTCCGCCCTTCGGCGCGCGGAGCAGGAAGCCCGCGAGCGCGCTGTACGGGTCAGTGACGCAAAGACCGAACGTATTGCCCAGCGCCTGCAGGCGCTGAAGAAAGAGCGCGGTGAGGACCGGGACCGGGAGATCGAACGACGACTGGCCGCGCTGCGCGCACCCGACTCGCCCGCACCCGAGCGCGTGCCAGCAGCACGCGTGGCTGAATACCTGGATGGCAATGGCAGGCCGCGCGCGACGCACCGTTGACCGGTTACTGATGCGCTCTCAGAACCGTGCCATTACACGTTCAACATCGTGCCGAAGCACCGACCGCATAGGCCAGCCCGCGCCGCAGCAGGGCGCGGACCCCGGTGTCGTCGAATACGGCTGGATCGTGGCCGAAGCCGGTATACCAGCTTCGGCCACCTTTGATGGGACGACACCAGGCGATCGGATGGTCGTCGCCCATCGTGCCGCCTGCGTAGCTGGCTTCATCCACCGTCGCCAGCACCTGTACCCAGGGCCGCGGATTGCGCCGATAGTTGTAGATTTCGTCTTCCACCTGCCACTGCCGGCCATCCTGCCCATCGCCGCGCAGGGTGGCCTGCGCGTGCTGCAGCCCGGGCGGATGCGAGTGGAACCAGGCGCCCACCAGCTCGCCATACCACGGCCAGTCGTACTCGGTATCGGCGGCCGAATGCAGGCCCATGAAGCCGCCACCGCCTTCGACATATGCCTGCAGCGCGCGCTGCTGCGCGGTATCCAGCACATCACCGGTGGTGTTGGCGAAGACCACCGCGCGGAACTGCCCAAGCGCCTGTGGGTTGAATACCATGCTGTCTTCGCTGTGGACGGTGCGCAGGCCCTGTTCGGCGGCCAGCGCGCGCAGGGTGTCCACCGCGACCGGAATGGAGTCGTGGCGGAAGCCGGCGGTACGGCTGAACACCAGGATGGCGTCGGCGGCCGATGTCGGCCATGGCAGCAGGGCGAGGCACAGGCAGAGCGGCAGGGACAGTCGCATGGGCCGATCATGCCACGCGTCGGCACCTGCTCCATGCTGCAGCGCATTGATCCAGCTCAAGGCGCCGCCTGCACGCCGGGTGTGCAATGGTGTCGTTCCCATCCGGCGGACCGCCAAAGGAGCCTGCCATGTACACGCGCATCCTGATTGCCACCGATGGCTCGGAGCTGGCCGAAAAGGGCCTGCTCAAGGGCCTGGAACTCGCCAGGGGCCTCGGCGCCGAGGTCGATATCGTCACCGTGTCCGAGCCTTGGGCGGTCGGCATGTACGACGCCATGGGCTGGAGCGTGGGATACATGAACAGCCCCGAATACAAGGCGGACCGTGAGGAAGCGGCGCAGAAGATCCTGCAGCCCGCCCTGGCCAGGGCACGGCAGGAAGGCGTCCAGGCCAACGGCATCCACGTGCTGGATCGCTACGCGGCCGATGGCGTGATCGATACCGCCACCGAGCGCAATGCCGACCTGATCGTGATGACCTCGCACGGCCGCCGTGGCGTGACCCGCGTGTTGCTGGGCAGCCAGACCGCCGAGGTGCTGGCGCGCAGCACCCTGCCGGTGCTGGTGATCCGCTGAGCTGTCTTCAAGGGCGCCCTTCGGGCTGTCCGCACAGCGTTCCCTGGGGAGGGGACCCGGCGTCGGCCGCAGGATGCGGTCGGCGCCATTTTTTCCGTTCGCTGCTTTACCGGGCCGTTCAGTCGCGCAGCTTGAGTGTCTGCGAATCGTCCAGGCTGCCATCGGCCTGCAGCACTACGTAGCGCTCGCCGGCGCGGTCGAACAGCACCGGAATCGGCTCACGGAACAGCGGACGCCGCACGAAACGCAACTGCCAGCCGAAATGCTCCAGCGTTTCCACGGCAGCCAGCTGCTCGGGCGTCAGGCCCTGGCGCAGGGTGGCCTGGTCGATGGGAGGGTTGCGTCGCTCGGGACTGCTCATTGCCGGAAATACGAAACGGTAACGGATGCCCGCAGCCATGCAACGGGCGTGCCAGGAGCGCGGAAGTGCATGCGGGTCACCAGCTGTAGAGCTTCCAGTACACCGGCGAGACACCGTCCTTGTCGTTGTCCATGCGGCCATCGCCGTTCTTGTCGTACAGGTAATACGGCGCGCCGCGCGCCGGTGTCACCTTGACCATGCGCAGCTGGCCGGAGACGCGGTATTCCTCCACCACGTCGCCATTGTCCAGGGTGCGCTGGGCGATATCCGCACCGGCAACATCCACCGGCGGCAGGCCGGCACCGCCTGAAGTGGCGCAACCAGCCAGCACGAGAGCGAGTAAAGCCGACGGAGCAAGCGACAGGGTCTTCATCGTGCGCGGATCCTTTGCCGGGAGGGACTGCCGATTATAGGGCCCGGCGTGCGACACCGCCGTGCAGGCCGGGCGCGTAGAATCGTCGCATGAGCAGATTAGTCCTTATCGACGGGTCCAGTTACCTGTACCGCGCGTTCCACGCGCTGCCGCCGCTGTCCAATGCGCAGGGGGAGCCCACCGGCGCGCTGTTCGGGGTGGTCAACATGCTGCGTGCCACGCTGAAGGAGCGCCCCGCCCACGTCGCGTTCGTCGTCGATGCGCCGGGCAGGACCTTCCGTGACGACCTGTACGACCAGTACAAGGCCAACCGTCCGCCGATGCCCGATGAACTGCGCAGCCAGGTGGAACCGATGTGCCGCATCGTCGAAGCGCTGGGCATCAGCATCCTGCGCGTTCCCGGCGTGGAAGCGGATGATGTGATCGGTACGCTGGCGCTGCAGGGCCTGGAACGCGGGTTGTCCGTCACCATCTCCACCGGCGACAAGGACTTCGCCCAGCTGGTCCGTCCCGGCATCGAACTGGTCAACACCATGACCGGCAGCCGCATGGATTCGGATGCGGCGGTGATGGACAAGTTCGGCGTGCGCGCCGACCAGATCGTGGACCTGCTGGCACTGATGGGCGATGCCGTGGACAACGTGCCCGGCGTGGAAAAATGCGGCCCGAAGACCGCCGCCAAGTGGCTGGCCGAATACCAGCACCTGGACGGGGTGATCGCCGCCGCGCCGGCCATGAAGGGCAAGATCGGCGAAAACCTGCGTGCCGCGCTGGAGCGTTTGCCGCTGAACCGCGAACTGGTGACCATCCGCACCGACATCGCGCTGGACGCCGGTCCCGAGGACCTGCCGCTGCGCGAACGCGATGCCGATGTGCTGCGCGAACTGTACCTCCGCTACGGTTTCACCCAGGCCTTGAAGGAACTGGATGGCGCATCGGCGCCGCCGACTGCGGTGAACGAGGCCGTGCCGAGCCTGCGCGGTACCGCGGCGGGCTTCGCCCGGGGGTCAGGCCAGGAGGTCACGGAAACGGCGCATGATCCGGCGCTGTCGGCGCCGGGGGATTATGAAATGGTGCTGGAAACGGCGCAGCTGCAGGCCTGGGTGGAGCGCCTGCGGCAGGCGGAACTGATCGCTTTCGATACCGAGACCGATGCGCTGGATGCCATGCGTGCGCGTCTGGTCGGCATCAGTCTGGCGGTGGAGCCGGGAAAGGCCGCCTACATTCCCGTGGGCCACGATTATCCGGGCGCACCGGAGCAGCTGCCGTTGCAGCAGGTGCTGGATGCGCTGCGCCCGGTACTGGAGGACCCTGCGAAGAAGAAACTCGGCCAGCACGGCAAGTACGACCTGCATGTGCTGCGCCGCCATGGGGTGGAGGTGCGCGGTTATCACGACGACACCATGCTGGAAAGCTTCGTGCTGAACTCCACCGCCACGCGCCACGACATGGATTCGCTGGCGCAGCGTTACCTGGGCTATGCCACCGTGAAGTTCGAGGACGTGGCCGGCAAGGGCGCAAAGCAGATCTCCTTCTCGCAGGTGGGCATCGAGGAGGCCAGCCGCTACGCCGCCGAAGATGCCGACATCACCCTGCGCCTGCACCGCGCGCTGCAGCCGCAGCTGCTGGCCGTGCCATCGCTGGACCAGGTGTATCGCGGGATCGAGATGCCGCTGGTGCCGGTGCTGGCGCGCATCGAAGCCAACGGCGTCCGGGTGGATTTCGAGGAACTGCGCCGGCAGAGCCAGGACCTGTCATCGCGGATGCTGGCTGCGCAGCAGAAAGCCACCGCGCTGGCAGGGCGCAGCTTCAACCTGGATTCGCCCAAGCAGCTGCAGGCGGTGCTGTTCGACGAACTGAAGCTGCCGGCCCTCGTGAAGACCCCGAAGGGCCAGCCAAGCACCAACGAGGAAGCGCTGGAAGCCATCGCCGACCAGCATGAGCTGCCTCGGGTGATCCTGGAATATCGCGGCCTGGCCAAGCTGCGCAGCACCTATACCGACAAGCTGCCGGAAATGGTCAACGCCGACACCGGCCGCGTGCACACCAGCTACCACCAGTCCGGCGCGGCGACCGGCCGGCTGTCCTCGTCCGATCCGAACCTGCAGAACATCCCGATCCGTACCGAGGACGGCCGCCGCATCCGCCGGGCGTTCGTGGCCCCGGAAGGCAGCGTGCTGCTGGCCGCGGATTATTCGCAGATCGAGCTGCGGATCATGGCCCACCTGTCGGAAGATCCCGGTCTGGTGCGGGCCTTCGAGCAGGGCGCCGACGTACACCGCGCCACCGCCGCCGAAGTGTTCGGACGCACGCTGGACGAGGTGACCAGCAACGAACGCCGCGCGGCCAAGGCGATCAACTTCGGCCTGATGTATGGCATGAGCGCGTTCGGCCTGGCCCGCAACCTGGGCATCGACCGCGGCCAGGCACAGGATTATGTGGCGCTGTATTTCAGCCGTTACCCGGGCGTGCGCGATTTCATGGAACGCATGCGCCAACAGGCGCGGGAGCAGGGCTATGTGGAAACGCTGTTCGGGCGGCGGCTTTACCTGAACGACATCAATGCCCGCAACCAAGGCCTGCGTGCCGGCGCCGAGCGGGCGGCGATCAACGCGCCGATGCAGGGCACCGCGGCGGACATCATCAAGCGCGCGATGGTGGACGTGGACCACTGGCTGCAGGCATCCGGTGCGCCGGCGAAGATGATCCTGCAGGTGCACGATGAGCTGGTGTTCGAGTGCCCGGCGGGCTTCCTGGATGAACTGCGCGGCGAAGTGGTTCAGCGGATGTCGCAGGCGGCCACGTTACGGGTTCCGCTGGTGGTGGATACCGGTTTCGGATGCAACTGGGACGAAGCCCATTGACGTCGTAAACGGCATTTATTCACCTGAATGGGTCGATTCTGTCAATAATCCTGACTAAATCATGAACATTATGGTCGGCGCATCCGTTCGATGGGCCTACCTTCACGATTCATCAATGTTCAAAGTGCTTCCATAGCCCTCGACAGGCGCAATACCTGTCGTGGATCTCTCCCATCCCCTGGAGAAGATCTTGGAACGGGGGCTCCTCCCCAAGCGCCCGTTCCCCGGCCCCGTTGACCTCCCCCTGGTCAGCGGGGCTTTTTATTTTCCGGGCCGGAAGCACCGCTGACGGCGCAACGCGCAGCGGGGCAGAGCCCCGCTCTACAGCCAGTCGCGTGGCACCAGATAATCCGCCAACCGTGCTTCGTCGCTGCCGGCCTGTGGCTGGAAGCCATATTCCCAGCGTACCCGTGGCGGCAGGCTCATCAGGATGCTCTC
>JAFAFF010000132.1 GCA_023423605.1 Pseudomonadota bacterium | reverse complement strand
GATCAGCGCCAGATGCGGATCTGTTCGGCCTCGACACGCTGCATCGGCTGGCCCGGCTTGCAGCTGTAGGTGGCACCGAACGCTGGCAGGTTGGACAGCGGGCCGTTGGTGCGCCACTTGCCCGGTGCACGGATATCCGAACCCGCATGCGCGGCCGCTTCATTCGGCGACAGCTGCTGCGGCCACAATGCTGCCCAGGCGGAGAAGAAACCCTGCTGGTCGGCCGGCTTGGCGGCAGGTTCCAGCGCGGCGTAGGCTTCCCATGCCAGTTCCAGGCCGGCCAGGTCCGCCAGGTTCTCTTCCTGGGTCAGCGTGCCGTTGACCTTCGCCCCCTTCACGCCGGGAACGTCGTAGCCGCCGTACTGGGCGGCCACGCGGCTGCCGAGCAGGGTCCACGCGGTCTTGTCGGCGGGCGTCCACCAGCTGCGCAGTTCGCCACGGGCATCGATCAGCGATCCCTTGGCGTCGATGGCACGGGTGAGTTCGTGGCCGACCAGCGCGCCGTAGCTGCCGAACTTGCCGGCGGCACTGGCCTGGGCATTGAAGATCGGCGGCTGCAGTGCGGCCGCGGTGACGATCAGGCGGTTCTGGGCGAGATCGTAGGCCAGCGACGGCTGTTGCGGCAGCACATCCCAGCGGCGGTCGGCGTTGCCCTTGCCGATGCGCTTCATTTCCTCGCGGTGGCGCCAGGTGGAGGCGATCAGCATGTTGCCACCGAAGCTGCCACGGCCCATCGGCTGCACGCTGTAATCGAGGTCGCGCAGCGGCGTGCCGATCTCGATCTTCATGGCGCCCAGCTTGGCCTGCGCTTCGGCCTTGGCCTCCGCGCTAAGCCAGGTGCTGCGCTTCACCGCTTCGATCTGCGTCTCGCGCAGCTTGTCGATGATCCATGCCGCCTGGCGGCGATCTTCCGCCGACAGATGGCGCGCGGCATATTCACGGCCCAGCATCGGGCCGGCGGCCACATTGATGGCGTCCAGTACCTGTTCCCATCGCGGCGCGGGCAGGGTCTGGCCACGCAGTACGCGGCCGCGGAATTCGAATTCAGCGTCGCGATACGCCTTGGACAGATAGGGCGCCATTGCATCGCCCACGCGCCAGCGCAGATAGGCCTTCCACTGGTCCGGCTTGATGCGGGTGATCATGCCGTCCAACGCCTGGAACAGCGGTTCATCCGAAAGCGATACCAGGTCGTCCTTCACGCCCTGGGCCTTCAGGAAAGCATCGAGCTGCAGGTTCTTGTAACGACCGTTGAGGTCCTTGGTGGAAAGCGGGGCGTAGTTGCGGAACGGATTGTTGAGATCGGCCAGCGACTGCGCATTGCGTGCCAGCTCGGTTTCCAGCTGGATCACCGCCTGCGATTCGGCATCCAGTTTGTCGGCAGCGGTGCCGGTCAGCGCCAGGATCTGCTTGACGTATGCACGGTAGCGGCCCATCAGCGCGACGGTATCTGCATCGGTACGGGTGTAGAACGCGGGGTCCGGCAGGCCCATGCCGCCCTGCATGAAGTAGCCGATGTGGCGGTCCAGCGCCTTGAGATCCACGTCCGGACTGAAGTTGAAGGCCACCGGGATGCCGACCTGGTGCAGGGCGGCGATCGACGCCGGTACGTCCTTGGCCTTCTTGATGGCATTGATGCGGGTCAGCAGTGGCGCGATGGGGTTGGAACCATCGGCTTCCACGGCGGCTTCATCCAGGCCACTGGCCCAGAAGTCGCCGAGCAGCTTCTGTACGTTGCCCTGCGGGCTGGCCATCGCGGCGTCCAGCAGCTCGCGCTGCTGTTGGCGGCTGCGTACCACCAGCTGGCCCAGCGCCGTGGTGGCGCCGGTCTGCGGCACCGGATTGGCCTTATACCACTCGGCGGTGGTGGCGTCGAAGAAGTCGGTGCACTGCGCGCTCACGGCGGGTGCGCGTGCGGCCTTCTTCTTCGCCGCCAGGGCGTGGTGCGCGGGAACCAGCACGGCCAGGCTGACGCCCAGGGAAATGGCAAGCGGACGAAGGTTGGGCATGGAAGAAGGAATCCATCGGAGATTGAAGGCGGCGGCACTATAGCAAGCTGCGACGCAGGGCGGCATGCACGGCATCAGTGTGGCATCAATGATGCTCGGCTGTTGATGCCAGCAGGGGAGACAGAAACAAAAAAATCCCCACCGGAGCGGGGAGGAGAGCCGGGAAGTCGATCATTGCCAGCGATGGAGATGCGTGCATGCCATGTGCTTATCAGAAATTTCTTCTTTACAAATTCATGAACGTGGCATGACCGAAATATGGGGCCTTTTTTGTTGGTTGTAAAGAAAAAAACAGGAAGAAACGGACGCCCTGCCGGATCGCGGGAAAGAAGAAGGCCCGGGTTTCCCCGGGCCTTCCTGCTCTGAGCGTCACTCCAGGTGAAGCCTTACCAGATCACCACCTGCGAATCGCCAGCGCGCGACATCGGCGAGCCGGCTTTGCACTGGAATGCCGCCGCGAAGGTGGGCAGGTTCGACGGCGCGCCCATGGCACGGAACTGTGCCGGTGCGTGCGGATCGGTGGCCAGGCGGACCTTGGCGTTTTCCGGGGTGTACTTGGTGCGCCACACCGTGGCCCAGTTGAAGAAGAAGCGCTGGTCGCGGGTGAAACCGTCGATCTTCGGGTCTTCCTTGCCGGCCGAGGCCTTCTGCAGCGCGTCGTAGGCAGTCGCCAGGCCCCCCAGGTCGGCGATGTTCTCGCCGAGGGTAAGGTTGCCGTTGACGGCCTGGCCGTCCACCTTGTACTCGTCGAACTGCTTGACCAGCTTGCCGGTCAGGCCCTGGAAGTTCTTCTTGTCCGCATCGGCCCACCATTCCTCGAAGTTGCCGGTCGGCCCGAAGCGGGCTCCCTGGTCGTCGTAGCCGTGGGTCATTTCGTGGCCGATCACCGCACCGATGCCGCCATAGTTCAGCGCGTCGTCGGCGTTGGGGTCGAAGAACGGCGGCTGCAGGATGGCGGCCGGGAACACGATCTCGTTCTGCAGCGGGTTGTAGTAGGCGTTGACCGTCTGCGGAGTCATGCCCCATTCGGTCTTGTCCACCGGCTGGCCGATCTTGGACAGATCGAACTTGTAGTTGAACGCATTCGCCGCACGCACGTTGCCCAGGTAGCTGTCACGGCCGGTTTCCAGGCCCGACCAGTCGCGCCACTTGTCCGGGTAACCGATCTTCGGGGTGAAGGTCTCCCATTTGGCGATGGCCTTGGCCTTGGTCTCATCGCTCATCCACGACAGGCCCTGGATGCGTTCCTTCAGCGCGTCGGCCAGATTCTTCACCAGCGTTTCCATCTTCGCCTTGGCTTCCGGCGAGAAGGCGACCTTGACGTACAGCTGGCCGAAGGCCTCGCCGGCATCGCTCTCGATGGTGCCCAGCACGCGCTTCCAGCGCGGCTTCTGCTCCTTCTGTCCATTCAGGGTCTTGCCATAGAACGCGTAGTTCTCGTCGGCAAAGGCATCGCTCAGGTACGGCGCGGCGCTGTCCACGGTATGGAAACGCAGGTAGGCGCGCCACACCGCCGGATCCGTATCGCCCAGCGCCTTGCTTACTTCTTCATGGAAGGACGGGATGGCCAGTGAGAACTTTTCCGGTGCCGCCACGCCCTGCGACTTGAAGAACTCGGTCCAGCTGAAGTTCGGCGTCAGCGCATCCGCATCAGCCAGGGTGACCGGGTGGTAGTACAGCGACACATCGCGCGACAGTTCCACGCTGGACTTGGATGCTTTGGCCAGGCGGGTTTCGAACTTCACCACGTCGTCGGCCTGCCTGGCCGCATCGGCGGCAGGCACGCCGGCCAGTTCCAGCACCTTGGCGACGTGGGCCTGGTAGGCCTTCAGTTTGTCGGCCTTGCCGGCTTCGGTATAGAACGTCTTGTCCGGCAGGCCCAGGCCACCCTGGCTGGCGTAGGCCATGTTCATCGCCGAGTTCTTGAAATCGGCTTCGGCGCCGAAGCCGAACAGCACGTTCTCGCCCTTGGCGGCGCTGTCACGCAGGTAGGCCGCGATGGCATCCTTGTTGTCCAGGCCATCGATGGCGGCCAGATCGGCCTTCAGCGGCTCGATGCCCTGGGCGTTGATCTTCGCCTCATCCATGCCGGTCGCCCACAGGTCGCCGACCACCTTTTCGATGTGGTTCGGATTCTTGACCTGCGCCACCTGCTCCGCGAGCTGGTGCTGCACCGCCACCGAACGCTCGTCGAGGATGGTGAACGCACCCCAGCTGGTGCGATCGGCCGGGATCTCGTTGGCGGCCAGCCACTTGCTGTTGACGTAGTCGCCGAAGGCGCTGCAGGCATCCAGGTTGCTGTCCAGGTCGCTGGCCTGGAAGGCGTTGTAGGCCGGCAGCCGCGACTGGTCCAGTGTGTAGCTGGTTTCTTCGCTGGTGGTGGCCGGGCTTGCGGCAGTGTCTTCGGCGGCCGGGGTTGCGTTCTTGCCACAACCGGAGAGCACAGCGGAAACGGCCAGCGTCAGCAGGATGATCTTGGGAGTACGGGTCACTTGTTCTGGCCTCCTGGCCTCGTGGTGTCTCTGGGAATGGCCCGCAGGGGCCCTGATGCGGACGATACGCCTCCGCCCGGAGCTGCAAGGGTGTCGAAGGTCATGCCGCCGCGCAAGCGTGGACGGATGGGCAGGGTCGGCAAAACCGACGGTCGGCTGCGAGGAATCCCGTGGGTGCCTTGTATGATGTCGGTTTCGAATCCTTTCCTGATTTCCGGAGTACCGCTGTGAACAGTCCGCAACGCCGCCCGCATGCCAGCCAGGTCCAGAAGGGGCTGTCGCCGCATGCGCGGATACGCAATGTGGTCGCGGTCGGGTCCGGCAAGGGGGGCGT
>JAFAFF010000083.1 GCA_023423605.1 Pseudomonadota bacterium | reverse complement strand
TGAGGGTGTGCTTCAGAGCGTCGATGCTCTTGGCCATGCGCGTCTGCGCGTTGTTCTTGATGTCGTTGAGCATCGCCCGGGTCCTGGATGTAACTGGAATCGGGCGATTATAGGCGAATACGGGACGTTGCCGGGCCTGGACCGGCCCGGGGGTGGTCCTGCGCTCAGGCTCAGGCCGGGTCGCGGCCCTGGACCAGGGTGCCGATGTTCTCGCCGTGCAGGATCTTCAGCAGCTCGCCCGGCTGTCCCATGTCGAACACGCGCATCGGCAGGTCGCTGTCGCGGGCCAGCGCGAAGGCCGCGGTATCCATCACTTCCAGGCCGCGACGGATCACTTCGTCGTAGCTCAGGCTGTCAAAACGCACGGCGTCGCTGTACTTGTTCGGATCCTTGTCGTACACGCCATCGACCTTGGTGGCCTTCAGCAGCAGGTCCGCGCCGATCTCGATGGCACGCAGGGCGGCGCCCGAATCGGTGGTGAAGAAGGGGCTGCCGACACCGGCGGCGAAGATCACCAGGCGGCCTTTTTCCAGGTGGCGGATGGCGCGGCGGCGGATGTAGTCCTCGCACACGTCGTTGATCTTGATGGCGCTCATCACGCGCGCCTTGGCACCCACCTTCTCCAGCGCGTCCTGCATGGCCAGTGCGTTGATCACAGTGGCCAGCATGCCCATCTGGTCGCCGGTGACGCGGTCCATGCCGCCTGCGGCCAGGCCGGCGCCGCGGAAGATGTTGCCGCCGCCGATCACCAGCGCCACTTCCGCACCGGCCTGCTGGGCTTCCACCACTTCGCGGGCGAGGCGGTTGATGATCTTCGGGTCGATGCCGTAGTCCTCGTCTCCCATCAGCGCCTCCCCGGAGAGTTTCAACAGGATGCGGCGATAGGCGAGCTTGGACATGAGGACCTCTGGGTGCGTGGAATCCCCGGGGATTCTACCGGCAAGCGGATCGCGGCTACAGTATTTTGTGCATTGCGGCGCACCGCGGGCCGCCGGGCAGGCGTGCACTGCCCGGTTTTCAGGCCGGGCTGCCCTCGCGGGCGCGTGGCGACGGTGCCGCCGCATCCTCGGGCGCCCGCGCGATGACCCGGTTGCGGCCCAGGCTCTTGGAGCGGTAGAGGACATCATCGGCGGCGCGCAGCAGGTCCTGCACCTGGTCGAAGCGCTCGTAACCGCCCTGGGTGGCGATGCCGGCGGAGAATGTGACGAACAGCGGACCCTGCTCCAGCATGGCCATCGGGGTGACGACGATGTTCGCCAGCACGCGCCGGATCACCTCCAGCGCCACCGCTTCGGTGGTATTGGGAAGCAGGGCGACGAACTCCTCGCCGCCGTAGCGGGCCACGGTATCGCTGGCGCGCAGCTGGCCCTCCAGGATGCCGGCGAAGGCGCGCAGCACATCGTCGCCGGTCAGGTGGCCATGGGCATCGTTGATCTTCTTGAAGTCGTCCAGGTCGATGAATACGACCGACAGCGGCCAGCCATGCCGGGTGGCGCGCTGGAATTCCTGTCCCAGCACCGCCTCCAGCTGGCGACGGTTGAGCACGCCTGTCAACGCATCGCGGTGCGCCTGGTCGGCCAGGCGCTTGGCGCGTGCCTCCATTTCATCGGCACGCCGATGCGCCTGCTCGGCCTCTTGAGCCTGCCGCAGGTTGCGAAGGGTCGCCAGTTCCCGGGCATGGTCGATCAGGAACTGCACGCGCGCCGGCGTGGCAGGCGAGGCATCGAACAGGCTGGCGATGGTCGGCAGCGCTTCGCTGATGCGTGCCAGCACCTGGTCGAAGCGGGCGCTGTCCAGCTGCAGGCGGGCGTGCACCTGTTCCAGCACGC
Organism: Pseudomonadota bacterium; assembly: GCA_023423605.1. GTDB lineage: Bacteria > Pseudomonadota > Gammaproteobacteria > Xanthomonadales > Xanthomonadaceae > Stenotrophomonas. Next base: position 1,918 of record JAFAFF010000083.1, on the reverse strand, counting down.
GCTCGCGCGCGGCGTCTGCGTCCTCTTCCAGCCAGATGTCGGCCACTGCGCCGGACAGCTGCACGCAGGCCTGGAACGGGTCGTCGGACGGCGCCGGATCCTCGCTGTGGGCGATGGCCTCGCAGAGATAGCGCGGCAGGTGCCAGTGCTCGGCCATCCAGGCGCCCACCTCGGCGTGCGTGCAGTGCAAGTGCTCGCGCTCGCTGGCCACCAGGGCGGCGTTGCCGGTGCTTTCGCGCAGCAGCGGCAGGTAGGTGTCCGGCTGCGATTGCGCCAGCGCAAGGATGCCCAGGTCCTGCAGCAGCCCGGCGAGCATCAGCTCTTCCAGGCGGCGCAGGCCGCGGGCCTGGCCCAGCTGGCTGGCGGCCAGCGCGCTGAGGATGCTGCGGCGCCAGACGCGTTCACGCAGGTCATGGCCGATGTTGTCCCCGGTCGCCACCAGTTCCTGGGTAACGGTGAAGCCCAGCGCCAGGCTGATGGTGGCGTTGAGGCCAAGCATGGTCAGCGCCTGGCCCAGGTTGTCGATGCGGCGGCGGCTGGCGTACAGCGGTGAATTGGCGATGCGCAGCATGCGCGCGCTCAAGGCCATGTCGATGGCGATGATGTCGGCGGCGGCGGTGAGGTCTGCCTCGGGGTCCTGGGCCAGCTCGATGATGCGCAGCGCGATCCCGGGGGGCGAAGGAAGGTTGCGGCAAAGCGCCAGGGCAGCTGTCAGCTCGGGAGGCATGTCGGATCGTTCATTCGTTCGGGACAAGAAACCGGGGATGCGTCACAGATCTGAAAGCTGATGCTTGCAATGAAGATCCATCTTCGCCCCGCAAGTATTGCCTCGAATGCCTGATAACGCAAAGCGGTCGAAGGTCGCATGGCGTCCCGTTCGCCACGCCGGCGGGACAGGCCCGTGCTGTCGTCGGCAGCGTGCCGGGAGCAAAGAAAAAGCCGCGCAGGGCGCGGCTTCTTCCTTGGAACGGCAGGGGGCGTGGCGATCAGGCCAGGCCGGCCTGCTTCATCACTTCGGCGGCGTAGTCTTCCACCACCTTCTCGATGCCTTCGCCGACAGCCAGGCGCTTGAAACCGACCACGTCGGCGCCGGCGGCCTTCACCACCTGCTCCACGGACTGGTTGGTGTCCAGCACGTACGGCTGGCCGTACAGGGTTACTTCGTTGACGATCTTGGCGATCTTGCCGCTGATGATCTTTTCCAGGATGTCGGCCGGCTTGGCCTTGTCCTTGTCGGACATCTTGGCCAGCTCGATTTCCTTTTCCTTGGCGACGAACTCGGCCGGCACGTCGGCGGCCTTGTTGTGCGGCGGGTTCATGGCGGCCACGTGCATGGCCAGGCCACGGGCCAGCTCGGCGTCGCCGCCGGCCAGTTCCACCAGCACGCCGATGCGGCCGCCGTGCACGTAGGCCGCGACGTTGTTGCTGGATTCCAGGCGCACGATGCGGCGCACGTCGACCTTTTCACCGACCTTGGCGATCACCGCGGCGCGGGCTTCCTCGACGGTTTCGCCGGACGGCAGCTTCGCGGCCTTCAGGGCGTCGATGTCGGCGGCACCCGAAGCCAGTGCGGCGTTGACCACCGCCTTGGCGAAGTTGGTGAAGTTCTCGTCCTTGGCGACGAAGTCGGTTTCGGAGTTGATCTCGACCAGCACGGCGTTGCCGGCTTCCTGGGCGGACACGATGACGCCTTCGGCGGCCACGCGGTCAGCCTTCTTGTCGGCCTTGGCCAAGCCGGACTTGCGCAGCGCTTCGATGGATGCCTCGATGTCGCCGTTGTTCTCGGAGAGCGCCTTCTTGCACTCCATCATGCCGGCGCCGGTGCGCTCGCGCAGTTCCTTGACCAGGGAAGCAGTGATTTCCATGGGATTACCTCACGAAAGAAAGGGGTTGGGCCGGCATGGTGGCCGGCCCGTGT
>JAFAFF010000293.1 GCA_023423605.1 Pseudomonadota bacterium | reverse complement strand
GTCCATGCGTTCACCGCGCTCTTGGATACGTTGTACGCCGGCACCTTGAAATCGTAGATCGGCGAGCCCGGCTGGCTGTGCAGCGTCACCGAGCCCAGCAGGCTGGAAACGTTGACGATGCGTGCCGCCGCCGATGCACGCAGCAGCGGCAGGAACGCCTGGGTAACCGCAATCACGGCAAACAGGTTGGTATCGAAGGTACGACGCCAGGTTTCAAGCGCCTGCTGGGAAGGAGGCAGCGAAAGATCATCAAGGAGGATGCCGGCGTTGTTGACCAGGATATCCAGATGGCCATGACGCTGGCGTACCTGTTCGACTGCCGCGGCGATGCTGCCGGCATCGGTCACATCCAGTTCTATGGCTTCCACGGGCAGGCCTTCGGCCTGCAGTTTCAATGCCACCTCCACGGCGGTCGCGCGGTTGCGACCGGCCAGCAGCGTATGCACGCCGGCCTGGGCCAGCTGGCGCACGGTTTCGGTGCCGATGCCACGGGTGGCGCCGGTGACCAGGGCGATCTTGTCAATGGTTGCATTCATCTGTTGGAACCTCGCATTCGGATGGGGAGCCCCGGAACGGGCGGCCGCGAACGACCGGCGCTGCCGGGACGAAAGATCAGTGCTGCAGGGTGGGCTCGCCGTGGCGCACCAGCTGACCGCCGCCATTGCGGCTGACCAGCTTGCGCAGCGCCACGTAGAACACCGGGGTCAGGAACAGGCCGAACAGGGTGACCCCGAGCATGCCGGCGAACACGGTGATGCCGGTGACCGAGCGCACTTCAGCGCCGGCACCGTGCGACAGCACCAATGGCACCGTGCCGGCGATGAAGGCGATGGAGGTCATCACGATCGGGCGCAGGCGCAGGCGGCACGCTTCCAGCGCCGCCTCCACGATGCCCTTGCCGGCCATCTCCAGTTCACGGGCGAATTCGACGATCAGGATCGCGTTCTTGCACGCAAGGCCCATCAGCACCACCAGGCCCACCTGCACGAACACGTTGTTGTCACCACCGGTCAACCACACCCCGAACAGCGCCGACAGCAGCGTCATCGGCACGATCAGGATCACCGCCAGTGGCAGGGTCCAGCTTTCGTACAGCGCCGCCAGCACCAGGAACGCCAGCAGCACCGCCACCGGGAACACGATCAGTGCAGCGTTGCCCTGGGTAGCCTGCTGGTAGCTCAGGTCGGTCCATTCGGTGGCCATGCCGGCCGGCAGCACCGCAGCGGCCACTTCGGTCAGCTTGGCCATGGCCTGCGTGGAGGACAGCACGCGCGGGTCGGCTTCACCGGCCAGGTCGGCGGCCGGATAACCGTTGAAGCGCAGCACCGGATCGGGGCCGAAGGTCTGCTTGACGGTGACCATCGAGCCGATCGGCACCATTTCGCCGCGCGCGTTGCGGGTACGCAGGCGGCCGATGTCCTCCACGCTGTCGCGGAACTGGCCATCGGCCTGGGCGATCACCTGCCAGGTCCGTCCGAACTGGTTGAAGTCGTTGACGTATGCCGAGCCCAGGTAGGTCTGCAGCGTGTCGAACAGTTCGGTCAGCTGCACGCCCTGCGCCTTGGCCTTGACGCGGTCCACTTCAGCATCCAGCTGCGGCACGTTGGCCTGGTAGCTGGTGATCGGGAACGCCATGCCCGGTGTCTGCGATACCGCACCCTGCATGGCCTGCACGGCATTCTGCAACGCGCCGTAGCCCAGGTTGCCGCGATCCTCGATGAACATCTGGTAGCCATTGCCGTTGCCCAGGCCGAGGATCGGTGGCGGCATCATGGAAAACGCGAACCCCTCCTGCAGCGCCGCGATCTTCTGGTTGATCTCGGCATTGATCTGCGCGGCCGTGCGGCCATTGCGCTCGCTGAAGGGTTTGAGCGGCACGAAGGCCACGCCGGTGTTCGGCGTGTTGGTGAACTGCAGTGCGTTGAGGCCCGGGAAGGAAATGGTATGGGCCACGCCGTCGGTTCCGCGGGCGATGTCGGCCACCTTCTTCAGCATGGCGTCGGTGCGGGCGATGGACGAGCCTTCCGGCAGCTTCACGCCGGCGATCAGGTACAGCTTGTCCTGGGTGGGAATGAAGCCCGGCGGGACCAGCCTGAACATCAGCCCGGTACCAAGCAGCAGCACCGCATACACCACGAACACCGCGCCACGCCGTCCCAGGATCTTCGACACACCACGCTCGTACTTCTCCGAGCTGGACTTGAAGAAGCGGTTGAACGGGCGGAACACCCAGCCGAACAGCCGGTCGATCAACCGCGTCGGCGCATCCTTTTCAGCGTCGTGCGACTTCAGCAGGCGCGCGGCAAGCGCCGGCGACAGGGTCAGCGAGTTGATGGCCGAGATCACCGTGGAAATGGCGATGGTCACCGCGAACTGCTTGTAGAACTGGCCGGTGACGCCGGACAGGAAAGCCATCGGCACGAACACCGCGCACAGCACCAGGGCGATGGCGATGATCGGACCGGACACTTCCTTCATCGCCTGGTGCGCCGCGGCGGTGGGTGACAGGCCTTCCTCGATGTTGCGTTCGACGTTCTCCACCACCACGATCGCATCATCGACCACGATGCCGATGGCCAGCACCAGCCCGAACAGGCTCAGGGTGTTGATGGAGAAACCCAGCAGGTACAGCGCGGCGAACGTGCCCACGATGGACACCGGCACCGCTATCAGCGGAATGATCGAAGCCCGCCAGGTCTGCAGGAACAGGATCACCACCAGCACCACCAGCGCGATGGCTTCCAGCAGGGTGGAGACCACGGCTTTGATGGAATCGCGCACGAAGATGGTGGTGTCATACACCGCTTCGTACTTGACGTCGGCCGGGAAGGACTTCTGCATCTCGTCCATGGTGTTGATCACCGCATCGCGGATCTCCAGGGCATTGGCACCCGGTGCCTGGAAGATGCCGATGCCCACCGCGTTCTTGCCATCCAGCTGCGAACGCAGGGTGTAGTCGCCGGCACCCAGCTCCAGGCGGGCAACGTCGGCCAGCCGCACCACTTCGCCATCGCTGCCGCTCTTGAGCACGATGTCGCCGAATTCCTGTTCGCTGCGCAGGCGGCCCTGGGCATTGATGAGCGTCAGGAACTGGCTGCTGGGCATCGGCTCGGCACCCAGCTGGCCTGCCGACACCTGCACGTTCTGCTCGCGCATGGCACCGACCACGTCGCTGGCGGTCAGTCCGCGCGCGGCGATCCGGTCCGGGTCCAGCCAGGCGCGCATGGCGTAATCGCCGCCACCGAAGATCTGCGCATCGCCTACGCCCTGGATGCGCGACAGCGCATCCTTGACGTGCAGGCGTGCGTAGTTGCGCAGGTACAGCGTGTCGTACTTGCCATCCGGCGAGGTCAGGTGCACCACCATCAGGAACGTGGGCGACTGCTTCTGCGTGGTCACGCCCTGTCGACGCACGTCCTCGGGCAGGCGTGCCTGGGCCTGGGCGACGCGGTTCTGCACCTTCACCGCCGCTTCGTCCGCATCGGTGCCGGGACGGAAGGTGATGGTCATCTGCAGCACGCCATCGGAGCCTGCCACCGACTTCATGTACATCATGTTCTCGACGCCGTTGATCGCTT
>JAFAFF010000291.1 GCA_023423605.1 Pseudomonadota bacterium | reverse complement strand
GGAGCGTGACGACCAAGGGTCGTCACCCACCAGGTCCAGGCTGGCTGTCACCCCACCAGATCCAGACTGGCTGTCACCCACCAGGTCCAGTCTGGCCCTCACCCACCCAGATGAGGCCGGCTGTCACCCACCAGGATGAGGCTGGCTGTCCCCCAACAGGATGAGACCAGTTGTCACCCTCCAGAATAAGGCCGGTCATCACCGCCCGTCAGGGAACGGCCAGCCTGCGGGTACGGGCCTGCTGGTCGGCCATGGCGCGGTCCAGCTCGGCCTGCAGGTCCTTCTGCTGCACGGGTGCGTCCAGCACGTAGACCTTGATGCCGTGCGCGGGTACCTCGGCCTTCAGCGAACCGGACACCTTCAGCGTGCCGCCGTCCAACGCATCGCGCCACGTGCCGGCCTGCACGAAGCGCCTCACTTCAATGCTCGCCGCCGCATCACCCTTGTTCAACAGCACCAGCGCCGTCTGCGCCACCCCGTCCTGCTGCAGCACCCGGAAGAACACCGCTTCATCACCCTGCAGGCGTTCATTCACCTGCAGGCCACGCTGCAGGGCTGGCGTGGCCTGGCGCAGCTTCGCCACACGCTGCAAGGGAGCGAAGATCGGGCTGCGCGGCGCCTCATCCACGCGCTGCTGACCAAAGTAGGCGCGGTTGCCGGCATGTTCCGCGCGGCCGCGCATGAAGCCGGTTTCCGAGCCGTAGTACAGCACCGGGATGCCGCGCGCGGTGAACAACCAGTTGTTGGCATCGATGAAGCCGCTGTCGCTGGCATCCATGCGTGGCATGTCATGGTTGTCATAGAAGCTCATCAGCTCATACGGGTTGGCGTACGGACCGCCGATGAGGTGCAGCGGTTCGACCAGCGTCTCGAAGCCCTTGCCCGCGGTCCCGAACACGCTTTCCAGGGCACCACGCAGCGGGAAATCCAACACGCTGACGTTCGCATTCGCCTTCCAGGTATGTTCGGCGATCTTTGCCGCGTCGTAGTCGAATGCTTCGCCGAACATGAACATGCCCGGGTACTCGGCACGAATCCGCTTGACGAATTCATGCCACCACGCATGCGGCAGCCAGCCGATGGTATCGATGCGCAGCGCATCCACGCCCTGCGCCGTCCACTGCAGGTAGGCGCCGACCAGATAATCCATCACCGCCGGATTGTCCTGGTTGAAGTCGCCCAGCTCGGCTAGGTTGCCATCGAAGATGGAGCCCTTTTCCGCGTCCACCGGGCCGATGTTGTTGTAGAACGCGTGCAGCGGATTGTGCGCGGGATCGAGCTCCTGCGGCGCCAGGTTCTGGTGGTCGGCGACGAGCTTTCCGTCCTTGTCGAAGAGCTGCCCGAACTGCGGCTGCCGTTTCGGCATGGTCCATGCCGGCGAGCCGTGGTTGCCGACGATATCCAGCACCACCTTCAGCCGGGCATCGTGCAGGCCCCGGGTGAAGGCGGCGAAATCCAGCCCTGCGCTGGGCAGGTGTTCGTCCACCTTGTAGAAATTGATACCCCAGTAACCGTGATAGCCGGTCTTGCCACGGTCGGTCAGTGTGCTGGTGCAGCTGATTTCCTTGCTGCCGGTGAACGCCTCATCGGGATTATCGATGATGGGGGTGATCCACACGGCACCGAAACCGAGATCGCGGATGTAGCCTGCGTTGTCCAGTACACCCTTGAAATCCCCGCCCAGGTAGCCGATGTTGCCGTCCACCTTGTCCGGGCATGGCACCGGAATATCGAAGGTACGGTGCGCCCCACCCTGGTCGCGATGGTCGTTGGACGGATCGCCGTTGACGAAGCGGTCGGTCACCACGAAGTACACCGCATCGCTGGCGAAGGGCTCGGTGGTCCCCACGTAATCCGGGCGCTGGACGGCCAGCGCCTGGCCGGCGAACAGGGCGAAACCTACTGCAATGGAAAGAGCCACACGCATCACACCACCTCAGGACGGGAAGGAACCCGCAGCACGCACAGGCCGGCCAGCAGCAGGCTGCAGCCGCCCAGCACCAGCACGTGCATCGGCTGACCACCCAGCCAGGCACGCAGCGCGAAGCCAAGTGCACTGGCCGCGACGAGCTGCGGGATCACGATGAAGAAATTGAAGATGCCCATGTACACGCCCATCTTCGCGGCCGGCACGCTGTCCGACAGCAGAGCATAGGGCAAGGACAGGATCGACGCCCATGCGAAGCCGACGCCGACCATCGACAACAGCAGCCAACGGGGATCGTCGATGAACATCAGCGACACCAGCCCAGCACCGCCCAGCCACAGGTTCACCAGGTGGCTCCAGCGCAGGCCGATGGCACGCACCATCAGCGGAATCAGCAGCGCCGCCAGGGCCGCGAAGCCGTTGTAGGCACCAAACAGCACGCCCACCCAGTTGGCGCCTTCGTTGTAGGCGGCGGACTGCGGATCGGTGGAACCAAAATGGGTTCCGGCCACTGCCGCAGTGGTGTAGATCCACATGGCGAACAAGGCGAACCACGAGAAGAACTGCACCCACGCAAGGCGGCGCATGGTGGCCGGCATGTTGCGCAGGTCGTCCACGATGGTGGCGATCATGTGCGTACCGGGCAGTACCCGCGCCACCGCCAGCAGCACGCCATAGGCCACGCACAGGCCGGCCAGGACGTGCAGCATGCGGTCACCGGACCGCCACGCGATCAGCGCAGCAAGCACCACGCCGGCCAGCACCCAGGCGCCGATACGTGCCCACGAAGGTGCATGGTGCACCACGGCGGCATACGCATGGGCCGGTGGCTCGGCATCAGCGAAGCTGGCCAGCTCCGTCGGCGAGTACTCGCGCGTGCTGATCACCGTCCAGGTGATCGCGGCCAGCAACACCACCGCGCCGAAGTAGAACGCATAGCGCACGGTATCCGGCACCGCTCCCGGTGCGGCCGTGTTGGCGACCCCGAAGTGGGCAAGGATGAAAGGCAGGAAGCTGGCGACGATGGCACCCACGCCGATGAAGAAACTCTGCATGGCAAAGCCGGTGGGCCGCTGCCGTGGCGCCAGCTGGTCGCCGACGAACGCCCGGAACGGCTCCATCGATACGTTGATGGACGCATCCAATACCCACAGGGTGCCTGCGGCAATCCACAGCGTCGGCGAATTCGGCATAACCAGCAGGGCCAGGGTGGTCATCACCGCGCCGATCATGAAGAACGGTCGTCGGCGTCCCCAGCGCGTCCAGGTGCGGTCGGACAGGTAACCGACCACCGGCTGCACCAGCAGGCCGGTCAGTGGCGCCGCGATCCACAGCCCCGGCACCGTCTCCATGGAGGCGCCCAGTGTCTCGAAGATGCGGCTGGCATTGGCATTCTGCAGCGCGAAGCCGAACTGGATGCCAAGGAACCCGAAGCACATGTTCCATATCTGCCAGAACGACAGCTGCGGCTTCTGCGGACGACTCATCGTGCTGCCTCCAGCACCGGCACCGGCCCGAGCAGCAGGGCCTTGACCGTCGCCTGGTTGAGCACGCCGTCACGGCCGCCCTTGCCACCGGTGTAGTGCGCGAAGTGCTCCAGTGCGCTCATGTTGAAGCCGTCCCGCAGTTCGATGCGGCAGTCCCCCGCTGGCAGATCGAACGTGGCGGCGGTGGATTCCTGCACGGCCACGCTGTGCGGCATCACCACCGTCTGCTGCTGTACGGGCTGGCCGCTGCAGGTCACCGCCATCTGCTTGACGGCGGCAGTGATGCCGGTATTGATCGGGCCGTTGGGATTCTCATACTGCAGGCGCAGCCGCACGCGTCCTGCGCTGGGCTGGGTCCACGACCAGTTTGCGTCTCCCGCCAGGCGATGCTGTGGGCCAAAACACGTGGTGGGGCCGTGCAGCGATTCCAGGCCGCCTGCACGGCGGGTCAGGCTCACGCAGTGCTGCATGCCATCGTCGGCGACGCGCACTTTTCCGTTGCCGGCCTGCGTGGCGCGGCCGTCCATCCAGAGCGTGTGGCTCTCGGGGACATCCACCTCCGCATCAGTGGAGGATGTACCACGCACCACCGGTGTGGCCGGGGTACCGGGTGCGTAGGCCTCGGCCACCGCAACCTGCATACGGCCGGACGCAGCCGCATCATCCCGCTGCGCCACCAGCTGGACCGTCGTGGTGCGGCCCTCTCGCATCACCTGGCCGGCCACCAGCAACGCCCCGTCCATGTCACGCGGGCGCTTCAGCACATAGCGATGCGTGCCCTCGTCCAGTTCGATGCTGTCGCCTTCACCAAACAGTTCCGGCACCAGCGCCGTCGGCAGTTTCGGTGCCACCCTGCCATCGTCCTCCACGCCGAATACGCCTTCCCGCACCATCGCCAGGTAACCGGCCACCGACCACAGCTGCTGCGTCGAGTTGACCACCGGACCGCTCAGCGCCCCCTCGTCCACATGCACCGCCTGGGTGAGCAGCTCGTAGTTCTCCATGTTGGAACCGGCCAGCGCCGCACCGCGCATCAACGAACGGATCTCCAGCGCGATGCGTGGTGCGTCATCCAGCACGCGCGCGGCGCGCAACGAGTAGGCACTGACGAATGGCCAGATGCCGCGATTGTGGTACACCGGCTGCCGCGCTTCCTGCGGCCACACCACCGGGCTGCCGGCCGCCGTGGCCGGGTATCCCGCCAGCGCGCGGCGCGCACGCGCAGGCGGCAATACACCGGCCAGCACGCCCAGCGACGTCGCCAGCAGGTCATATTTCGCGTATGGCACCGGGTGCGCCGCCTCGCCGATGTAACTCATGTACTGGCCGGCATCCTCGCGCCAGAAACGCATGTCGATCTGCCTGGCCAACGCATCCGCCCACGCCTTGTAGTCGCTGGCCCGCGCGGCGTCGCCATGCACGTTGGCCAGCTGCTCGCCCAGGCGCAGCGCCTGGTAATGCAGCACGTTGGTGGACAGCGCGAAGGAATCGCCGATGAAGCGCACATCCTCGCGCGTCCAGTCCGGATAGGTCTGCTCGCGCCAGTCCAGGAACGAGGTCTCGCCGCGGTACAGGCCGACGCGTTCATCGAACACCATCGCGCGGTCCTGGGCCAGCGTGCCCTGCAGGGCCTGCCACACCTGCGTGGCGAAGGCCTCATCGTCGAGCAGGTGGCGGGCAGCGAGGAACCACACCACCCGGTCGCTGCTGATCGGCCAGCTGCCGCCGGAGCCAGTGTCCTGGGCGACGAACAGTCCCGGCGTATGGCCATCGCGGGCTTCGGAAAGCTTGAAGCGCAGCGACTGCCGCGTGCGTTGCGGGTCCAGCCGCGCCAGCGCCAGGTCGGCGGCGAAGCTGACGTCGCGCGTCCATACGTAGGGCCATTTCGCACCGGTCCTGAAGCATTCGCAGGCTACCGGACGGCCTTCGTCGAATGCCGGATCGCGGATGGCATCCACCCGGTCCTGGTGCATTTCCTGCTGGGCGAGCGCGAACAGCGCATCGAACATCACGCTGCCGGTGCGGCTGCGCATCGGCTGCGCGGCGATACGCACCTGCCCATCTTCCGCATGCAGCAGGAAACCGCCATCGGCCGTGGTTCCGGCACGCGCGTGGCGGCCGTCGAATTCAATATCGGCCGCCTCGGCGGTCGAACCCAGCGTCGCCACCAGGGCGACCGACACACAGATCATCTTCAGCATCGAAGCGGCAGACCGGCTCTCGCCCGTCGACCTCCCTCCCTCTTTGCCCGCGTTGTAGGTCCCTGTCCGCCAGGCGGTGGACAAGGGCGCAGCGCCTCCCTCAAGGCACCGTGCCGCCATGGTAGACGGCGGGCGGCGGACACGGCCCGCCTGCATACGTATTCATGGCTGCCGCCGCCGGAAGCCGCAGGACCGTCGGCTATGGTCCCTGCGGTTACCGCATTGCCCCGGGAGGGGAACATGTCGATGTTTTCATCATTCCTGCGTGGCCTGCGCGCGCGCGGATGGCGCGTCGCCGTGGTCACCGTGGTGTCCGCCCTGGCCTGCAATGCTGCCCTCGCGTCGACACCGCAGCAGGCCAGCGTACAGTCGCCGGGCAACATCCTGAAGGTCACGGTGCTGGTGGATGGCGGCACCGCGCGTTATCGCGTCGAGCGCCTGGGCGATACCGTTGTGGCCGATTCAAAGCTCGGTTTCGAGCTGCGCGACGGGCGCCTGGACCGCGATTTCGAGCTCATCGACACCCGTCGGCGCAGCATCGACGACACCTGGGAACAACCCTGGGGCGAGCGCCGGGTCAGCCGTGATCATTACAACGAACTGACCGTGGCCCTGCGCCAGGCCGATGCTGGCCGCAGGCGCCTGGATGTGGTGTTCCGCGTATTCGACGACGGCGTCGGCTTTCGTTATGTCTTTCCCGAACAGCCGGGGCTGCGCGAGGCGATCATCGACGACGAGCTGACCGAGTTCGCCATCGCCCCGGAAGCCACCGCCTGGTGGATTCCCGCCGGCGAGGCCATCCACTATGAATACCTGTATGCGCGCACGCCGCTGCGCGAAGTTCCGCTGGCGCATACGCCCATCACCCTGCGCAGCGCCGATGGGCTGCACGTGGCCATCCACGAAGCGGCGCTGGTGGATTACGCGGGGATGTGGCTGCGCCGCACCGACGGCCAGCGCCTGCGCGCCCAGCTTTCGCCTTCTGCCGAAGGCTGGAAGGTGCGCCGCGCCCTGCCCTTCAGCACCCCGTGGCGAACGCTGCAGATCGCCGACCGCGCCGGTGGCCTGGTGGAATCGGACCTCATCCTGAACCTCAACGAGCCCAATGCCCTGGGCGATGTCAGCTGGGTGAAGCCGTCGAAGTATCTGGGCGTGTGGTGGTCCATGCATCTGGACGAAGAAAGCTGGGCCACCGGCGCGCGCCACGCCGCCACCACCGCAAAGACGAAGAAAGTCATCGACTTCGCCGCAGCGAATGGCTTCCGGGGCGTGCTGGTGGAAGGCTGGAACCCGGGCTGGGACGGCAACTGGGTGGGCAACGGCTACGATTTCGATTTCACCCGCGCAACGGCGGATTTCGACATCGAGTCACTGTCCGCGTACGGCGCCGGTAAAGGCGTGCACCTGGTCGGCCACCATGAAACCGGCTGCGCCATCGAACATTATGAAGACCAGTTGGGCGCGGCGCTGGACCTGTATGCACGGTTGGGCGTGGACACCTTCAAGACCGGTTACGTGTGCGACGACGGCCAGGTGGACCGGCGCGATCCCGCCGGTGGCCCGCTGCTGCGTGAATGGCACGACGGCCAGTTCATGGCGCGCCATCACCTGAAGGTGGTGCGCGAAGCCGCGGCACGGAAACTGGCGGTGAACCCGCACGAACCGATCAAGGATACCGGGCTGCGCCGCACCTATCCGAACTGGATTTCGCGCGAAGGTGCGCGCGGCATGGAGTACAACGCCTGGGGCCAGCCGCCGAATCCACCGGAGCACGAGGTCAACCTGGTATTCACGCGCATGCTCTCGGGGCCGATGGATTACACGCCGGGGATCGTGTCGTTGAAAGGACGCAACGGCCAGGCGATTCCCAGCACGCTGGCGCGCCAGCTGGCCCTCTATGTGGTGCTGTACAGCCCGATCCAGATGGCGGCCGACCTGCCCGAGCATTATCTGCAGCACCGCGATGCCTTCCAGTTCATCAAGGACGTGGCGGTGGACTGGGAACAGACCCGTGTGCTGCAGGGTGAGATCGGCGACTACGTGACCATCGTGCGCCGCGACCGCAACAGCCGCGACTGGTTCCTGGGCAGCATCACCGACGAACACGGCCGTGTGCTGCCAGTGCCGCTGGGTTTCCTGGAGCCGGGCGTGCGCTACCGCGTGGAGATCTACCGCGACGGCGAAGGCGCGGACTTCCGCGACAACCCGTTCGCCTTCACGCGCGAGACCCGCGAAGTCACCAGCAACGACACGCTCACCCTGGTGCTCGCCCCCGGCGGCGGCCAGGCCATCCGCTTCACCCCCCTGTAAAAGGGGGGACGGAGGCGGTTATCTGCAATTAACCACCTCCGTCCCCATTTCGTGGAAGCGCTTACAGGGCTGGTCGCTGCATTGAATACGTATGCAGGGCGATTCGCGTGGGCGATGCGCTGCATACCATAGCGACGCAGTCAGCGGCTATCGCGCCGCAACCCGCATCGGCAGTTCCGATGCGCACCATATTTCGATTCGGCACCATGCCTGGGAGGGGAAATGTCGAACCACAAGCGCAATGCGTTGTCGTTGGGGCTGGCCATTGCTTTGTCGCCGCTGCTCGCCGCAGCACAATCCACCACGTCGACCAGCAGCACCGGCCAGACCGGCACCGCCGCCACCGAACTGGATACCGTGCAGGTCACCGGCATCCGCCGCGGCATCGAAAATGCCATCGCCATCAAGCAGGACGCCACCTCGGTGGTGGAAGTGATCTCGGCCGAAGACATCGGCAAGCTGCCCGACGTGAGCATCGCCGAATCGCTGGGCCGCCTGCCCGGCCTGGCCGCCCAGCGCGTGGCCGGCCGTGCGCAGGTGATCAGCGTGCGCGGCCTGTCGCCTGATTTCGCCACCACCCTGCTCAACGGCCGTGAAGTGGTCAGCACCGGCGACAACCGCAGCGTGGAATTCGACCAGTATCCGTCCGAGCTGGTCAATGGCGTGACCGTCTACAAGACGCCCGATGCGGCGCTCGTCGGCCAGGGCCTGTCCGGCACCATCGACATGCAGACCGCGCGTCCGCTGAGTTTCCCGGACCGCGTCATCGCCATCAGTGGGCGTTACCAGAAGAGTTCGCTGGGCGAAGCGGCCAACGTGGATGAGTTCGGCAGCCGCTTCAGTGCCAGCTACATCGACCAGTTCCTCGACAATACCCTGGGCCTGTCCATCGGCTACGCGCACAGCGACAACCCCATCCAGGAAAACCAGGTGGGCCTGTACGAACCCTGGACCACCGAACATACCGACAACGGCAACCGCCCGGGACTTGCGCCGGGCGTGGTGTTCAGCGACGGCATCAAGGCACTGCGCCGCACCGGCAACAACAAGCGCGACGGAGTGATGGCCACCGTGCAGTTCCGCCCGTCCAACGCCTGGACCAGCACCCTGGACGCCTTCCACACTGAAGCCGAGCAGATCGATACCGCAAACCAGTTCGAGGTCAACCTCAGCAACTACAACGGCGGCTACGATCCCGGCCTGATGATCGGCAATCCGCAGGTGAACGCCGACGGCACCTTCACCGGCGGCACCGCCAGCGGCGTCTACCCGCTGGTGCGCGGCATGTACAACAAGCGCAAGGACAAGATCGACGCGTTCGGCTGGAACAACGAAATCAACGTCGGCGGCGTCAAGCTGGTCGCCGACCTGAATTACTCCAAGGCCACCCGCGATGAGCTGAATCTGGAAAACAACCTGCAGCTCACGCCGATGCCGCAGCTGGACACGGTGGGCGTGGTGGTCAATCCGGGCGGTTTCTCGCAGATCACCCCGGGCCTGGACTATTCCAATCCCGATGCGCTGTTCCTGACCAACACCATCTACGGCTCCGGTTACGGCAAGGTGCCGCAGGTGGAAGACCGCCTGAAGGGCGCGAAGCTGGCGGCCACCCTGCCGATGCCCGAAGCGCTGTCCTCGTGGTTCGCGGACCTGGACGTGGGCGTGAACTACGCCGATCGCCGCAAGCAGAAGACCCAGGCCGAAGGCAACATCCTGCTGGGTGAACAGGGCGATGCGAACATCGCCTCGGACCTGCAGTACGCGCCGGTCAACCTCGGCTTTGCGGGCATCGGCTACATTCCGGCCTGGAATGTGCCGGCGGCCGTTGGCCGTTACATGACCTTCGATCCGGTCACCGACCTGGATTATCTGATCCCGAAATCGTGGACGGTGCAGGAAAAGATCACCACCGCCTGGCTGCGCGCCAACATCAATACCGATATCGGCGTAGTGGGCGTGCGCGGCAATATCGGCGTGCAGATGCAGCATACCGACCAGAGCTCGCAGTCCAGTTACTTCGACAGTTCGCGTCCGGCCGGGCAGAACGTGCTGCCGATCGATGATGGCAAGACCTACAACGACTGGCTGCCGAGCCTCAACCTGGCCTTCATGTTCCCGCATGAGCAGACGCTGCGTTTCGCCGCGGCCAAGCAGGTCGCGCGCCCGCGCGTCGATCAGATGCGCGCCGGCCTGGAGTTCGGCGTGGACACCTCCACCGGTCGCCCCGGCGGCAGTGGCGGCAATCCGCTGCTGGACCCCTGGCGCGCCACCGCACTGGATCTTTCCTATGAGAAGTATTTCGGCGAACGCGCCTACGTGGCCGCTGCGGTGTTCTACAAGGACCTGAAGAGCTACGTCTACACCCAGTCGGTGGACGACTACGACTTCAGCGACCTGCTCGCCAGCTACGTAGTGCCGGAGGGCATGGTGGTGCCGGTGCTGCCGACCGGCACGTTCTCCTCGCCGCAGAACGGCAAGGGCGGCACGCTTCGCGGCCTCGAACTGACCGCCTCGTTGCCGCTGGACATGTTCACCGAGGCGCTGCGGGGCTTCGGCGTGCAGGCCAGCGCGACGTTCAACGACAGCGACATCAAGATCCTGGACCCGGAAAGTGCCTCCAGCGTGGGCAGCGACCCGATCGCCCTGCCCGGCCTGTCCGACCGCGTGTACAACGTCACCGCCTACTTCGAACGCAATGGCTTCGAGGCACGCGTGAGCCAGCGCCGCCGTTCGGATTTCATCGGCGAGATCGGCAACTTCAACGGCAACCGCACGCTGCGCTATGTGGTGGGCGAGAACGTCACCGACGCGCAGGTGAGTTACACCTTCAGTGACAGCAGTTCGCTGGCCGGGCTGACCCTGCTGCTGCAGGGAACCAACCTGACCAACGAGCCCTACCGCACCTATGCCGGCACCCGTGATCGCCCGCTGGAATATGTCGAATGGGGCCGCACTTACATGCTGGGCGTGAACTACAAGTTCTGATCCTTCCGGATACGGACCAGAGCCCGCTGCTTGAACGCAGCGGGCTTTTTCATGGCCGTGCGTCTTCGCGACGCGCGCGGAATCTGCAACGACCGCTGCAGGATGTATCGGTTTTCTCTATTGATAAAAGGGCTGGCAGAGAGTCCTGTCTCTTTATGCAGCGGCGTCACGTCGTGGCGTCAGGACGCCTGCCAATTGCAGATGTGCTTATTCATCACTGCATGGTGCGGGACCAAGCTCTTTCCTCCCCCGCTCCAACGAGGAAGCCATCATGAACGCCATGCTGTCCCGCTGCTGCACCCTGCTTTTCATCGCCGCCACCTGCTCGACGCACGCCAGTGCGCAGTACCGTGATCCAGACCAGGAC
>JAFAFF010000348.1 GCA_023423605.1 Pseudomonadota bacterium | reverse complement strand
ACCGGCTGGGTTCCCTCCGTCGCCTACCGGCATCAGTGGGTGCCCGTGCAGGGGCAGCAACTGGGGTATGGACTGACGTGGTCACGCCCGCTCTACGACGGTCAACGTGAAACCCGTATCGCCCTGGGTCTCTCGTGGCAGTGGGGCACCATTGCAGGTGAGCGAAGCACTTCGCGCCCATCGCGTGGTGACGGTGACACTGAACGATGACGCGCAACCGGTCGCCGTCCGGCCGGGAACCGGCTGATCCTGCGCGGGACCCGGTGCGGCATGCCCTCCACGTCCCCTACAATGCCGGCAACCCCTGGAGAATGCCCTCATGTCCCTGCCCTCGCCACGCCTGCTCGCCTGCACGCTGTCCCTGCTTGCCCTGTCCTTTACCGCCGCTGCCCAACGCGTGGTGGATGGCGACCTGCAGCAACAGATGAGCCCGGCCGAATTCAAGGCCGCCGGACTGGACAAGCTGGACCCGCAGGAACTGGCCAGCCTCAACCACTGGCTGCAGGGTACGGTGGAGGCCGCCAGGGCCCACGCAGTGGACGTGGCGCGCGAGGAAGGCCGTCAGGAAGTGATCGTGAAGAACCGTGGCTTCTTCGATTTCGGCAGCAAGGAACCCATCACCGCCACGCTGCAGGGTGAGTTCACCGGCTTCGGCAAGGGCCGCGTGTACACCCTGGACAACGGTCAGCAGTGGGAACAGATGGATGCGGTGACCGCCGCCGGTGTGCGCCGCCAGGCGCCCAGGGTAAGCATCAAGCCGGGCGTGATGGGCGCGTGGTACATGAGGGTCGACAACATCAACGTGCAGCCGAAGGTACGGCGGGTGAAGTAACGGCTCGTCCGGTTTCCGGCAGCCGGCCCGCCAGCGGAAGACGGGCCGGCTCCACGATTCATTGTCTGCTGGACCACGACGAACGCGGACATCCCCGATCAGGCAGGGCAGTGCCACCTCGCCACCTGCTCAATTCAGCCGCTGCAGCTCCACCATCCGCTGTGCCACCTTCTTCGCTGAAATCCCGCCACGTCCGGCAAGCTCCTGGGCGAACAGCGACACCCGCAGCTCTTCGATGTCCCAACGCAACGCCTGCCACTGCGGGCGCTCCTGCAAGCCTTGGTCGCGGGCGGTCCGCAACGCATCCAGGAAAGGGCGCAGCTCCAGCATGCGGGCCTGGTCGCGGGGCGGGTCGCGCTTGGCGCGTTCGGTGCGCAACAGCATCGCCTTCAGGTAGCGCGGATACTGCGCCAGCGCATCGGCCGGTGTTTCGCGCAGGAAACCTGCATGTACCAGTTCTGCCAACTGCGCTTCCATGTCGTCCAGGTTGCCACGCGCCCAGCCCATCAGCGGTGCTTCCAGCGCCGGCTTGACCTCCGCCACCAGCGCAAGGATCGACTCGGCCAGGTTCAGGCGCTGCATCGCTTCGCCGAACAATGCCTTGCCGGCGGCATCGCGGCGCTGCGCGAACGCCTGCGGATCGCGGATGTCACCCAGTCCTTCATCCAGCACAGCGTTCATGGCAGCGTCCACCAGGTCTCCACGCAGGCGTTCCTGAGATTCGATCGCCGCATACAGCAGGCCGGTCTTCGGCGACACCGGCAGCTGCCGGCGCGCCTGCCGGACCTTGTCGGCCAAGGCAATCTCCAGCAATCGACGCACACCGTGCGGGTGTGCTTCGCTGGCCTGCTGGCGGTCGGCGAAGATACGCAGCGCGGCGGTATCGCCTTCGTCCTGCAACGCCGGATAGGCCGGCACCCCGGCCTCGCCGGGAACCTGCAGCGGTATCGGCATGGACGGAAACTCACGCAGGCCTTCGGCGGCCATGTCGCGGCCCGCACGCGCCGCGAAGGCCTCGCCCGCCTGGTCACCGTACCGTGCCCGCAGGGCATCCAGATCGCGCGAGGTCGCCACCACCCTGCCCTTGCCATCGCGCAGGCGAAGGTTCATGTGCAGGTGCGGTTCGATCGCGGCAGGATCGAAATCGGTGGCCGCCACGTTCGCACCGGTGGCACGCGTCAGGAAGCGCGCGAGCTCGCCACGGATGTCATCCGCGGTGGGCTGTGGAAATGCCTCGAAGAACGCACGTGCGAAATCCGGTGCCGGCACATAATTGCGTCGCATCGCCTTGGGCAGGCTGCGAATCAGCGCAGCGGCCTTGTCGGCGACGAACCCGGGCGCCAGCCACCCCAGCCGCACGGGATCCAGCGCATTGAGCAGGTGCAGCGGGACGTCCAGCGTTACGCCGTCGTCCTCGCTTCCGGGCTCGAAACGGTAATGCAGTGGCAGGCGTGCGTCGCCCAGCGCAAGATATTTCGGGAAACGGTCTTCTTCACTGCCTTCGCCCGGCAGCAGGTCGGCCAGCGTCCACGCCAGCGTTCGCCGCTGTTCCGGCGCCAGCGTCTTCCACCACGCATCCAGGCCGGATGCCGAATGGATCTGCGGCGGCACCCGGTCCAGGTACCAGCGTGCCTGCCAGTCCTCGTCGGCGACGATGCCGGCGCGGCGCAGCTTGGCTTCTTCCTCGCGCGCCTGTTCCAGCACTTTCTGGTTGTCTGCCACGAAGCTGGCACGGGTAGAGATTTCACCGGTCACCAGCGCTTGCCGCACGAAGATGTCATGCGCCTCGGCCGGCGCGATGCGTCCGTAATGCACGGGCTTCTTCGGTGCCAGCACCAGCCCGAACAGACTGATCTGTTCGGAGGCCAGCACCTGGCCCTGCGCGCGCGACCAGTGTGGATCGAAGTGCCTGCGCAGCAGCAGATGGGGCAGTTCGGCAATCACCCAGTCCGGTTCGATGGCGGCGTTGGTCATGCCCCATATCTTCTGCGTGTCCAGCAGCGTGGCGGCAAGCAGCCACGGTGGCGGACGCCGCGCCAGCGTGGAGCCTGGAAATGGCAGGAAGCGCCGCTGCCGGGGCGCCTGGAAATCGCCCTTCTCGGTGCGATGGCCGATCTGCGTGGGCAGGCCGGCAATCAACGCGCGATGCAGTGTCTGGTAGGCGCTGGCCCGCACCCGTTCGCTGAAACCACCACCTGCCGGTGCCTGGTCCTGCTGCGCACGCGCGGCCACCGGTGCCGATGTTTCCGGTGCCCGGCCCTCACGTGCCAGGCGCGCGGCACGATGCAGCTGGCCGCGCGTGGCCTTGATCGCGGTGGCGTCATCCCGCCCTGCCGGTGGCGCGCTGCTGCCTGCCAGCAGGGGCGCCAGCGACGCGTCGCCGGCCTCTTCCTTCCAGCCGAGCTCCTCGCACAGCAGGCGCAGCTGGCGATGCAGCTCGCGCCATTCGCGCATGCGCAGGAAACCGAGGAAATGCCGTCCGCACCAGTCACGCAGCTTCGACTGGGTGAGGTCTTCGTGGGCCTGCCGGTAGGCATCCCACAACCGCAGCACGCCAACGAATTCCGAGCGCCCGTCGGCGAACTGCGCGTGCGCGTTGTCGGCGGCGGCGCGCGCTTCCGGCGGTCGCTCGCGCGGATCCTGGATGCCCAGGAACGAGGCGATCACCAGCATCGGCCGCAGGCAGCCGGCAGCCTGCGCGGCCACCAGCATGCGCGCCAGCTTGACGTCCACCGGCAGGCGCGCCATCTGCCTGCCTACCGGGGTCAGTCGGCGCTCGCCATCCACGGCTCCCAGTTCGGCCAGCTGCTGCCAGCCATCGGCGATGGCGCGTTCGTCCGGCGGCTCCAGGAACGGAAAATCCTCGATCCGGCCGAGTCCCAGCTGCAGCATGCGCAGGATCACCCCGGCCAGGCTGGAACGGCGGATTTCCGGATCGGTGAATTCCGGTCGCGCCTGGAAATCGGCTTCGGCGTAAAGCCGGTAGCAGATGCCCTCCGCGATGCGTCCGCAACGGCCCTTGCGCTGGTTCGCGCTGGCCTGGGAAATCGGTTCGATGTGCAGGCGGTCCAGCTTCTGCCGCGGGCTGTAGCGCTTCACGCGGGCGAAGCCGGGATCCACCACGTAGCGGATGCGCGGCACCGTCAGCGAGGTCTCGGCCACATTGGTGGCCAGTACGATGCGGCGGTTCGGGCCGGGATTGAATACCCGGTCCTGGTCCTGGTTGGAAAGCCGCGCATACAGCGGCACTACCTCGGTCTGCCGGTATCTGCGGCGTTCCAGCGCCTGGTGCGCGTCGCGGATCTCGCGCTCGCCGGGCAGGAAGACCAGGACATCGCCGCGTGCGTCCAGCCGGGTGA
Source organism: Pseudomonadota bacterium (assembly GCA_023423605.1). Lineage (GTDB taxonomy): Bacteria > Pseudomonadota > Gammaproteobacteria > Xanthomonadales > Xanthomonadaceae > Stenotrophomonas. The sequence continues at coordinate 20,298 of JAFAFF010000348.1, read as the reverse complement.
TCTCGTCGACCGCCCCGACGATCGCGTCGTTGACCGTGCGCTCGCCGCCGTGGTCCTCATCGCCATCGCTGCCCTCGCCTTCCAGCGGACGGTAACGCACCTCCACCGGCCAGGTGCGCCCTTCCACGCTGACCACCGGAGCATCATCGAAATGCTGCGCGAACCGTCCGGTGTCGATGGTGGCCGAGGTGACGATGAGCTTCAGGTCCGGGCGCTTGCGCAGCAGCTGCTTCAGGTAACCCAGCAGGAAATCGATGTTGAGGCTGCGTTCGTGCGCCTCGTCCACGATGAGGGTGTCGTAGCGCGACAACCAGCGGTCGCTGGCGATTTCAGCCAGCAGGATGCCGTCGGTCATGAACTTGATCCGGCTGTCCTCGCTGACCTTGTCGTTGAAGCGCACCTGGAAGCCGACCAGCTGGCCGAGTTCGCTGTGCAGTTCCTGCGCCACGCGGCTGGCCACCGCGCGCGCGGCGATGCGGCGCGGCTGCGTACAGCCGATCATGCCGGCTTCGCCACGGCCCGCAGCCAGGCACAGTTTCGGCAGCTGCGTGGTCTTTCCCGAGCCGGTTTCGCCGGCTATCACCACCACCTGGTGCGCGCGGATCAGCTCGATGATGGCGTCGGCTTCACGCGCAATCGGCAGCTGCGGGTCCAGACTGATGGATGGTTGCTGCGCGGCACGCATCTGCCGCCGTTGCACGGAAGCCTGCAGAGCCTGCTCGAATGCCTGTTCAAGGCCACGGTCATCCGGCCTGGACTGCCAGCGTGACAGCAGACCCATCAGGCGTCCGCGGTCGCGGCTCATCGCCCCATCAAGGGCAGCCCGATGCTGGCGCGATCTGGACATCGGATTTTTATCAATAGAATTCATCAATGGATCTATTTAAAACTTTGAAAGCGACCAGACATTAGTTCTGGTCTATCGTGAAGATCATCTCATCCACAGGAGGAATCGTTCCCATGGCGAAGACCAAGTCCCCGGCAAAGGCCCCCTCGAAGGCGCAGACCGGTTCGCAGAAGCTGGCCGCAGCCGCCCCCTCGGCACCCAATATCGATATCGGGATCGGCCAGGGCGATCGCAAGAAGATCGCCGATGGCCTGGCGCGCTTCCAGGCCGATGCGTTCACCCTGTACCTGAAGACGCACAACTTCCACTGGAATGTCACCGGGTCGATGTTCAACTCGCTGCACGCCATGTTCGAGACGCAGTACACCGAGCAGTGGGGCGCTCTGGACGAAGTGGCCGAACGCATCCGCGCGCTGGGGTTCAATGCCCCGGGCTCCTACCGGGAATTCGCTGCGCTGACCACCATTCCCGAGGAACCGGGCCTGACCGACAGCGCGGACTGGCGTGAGATGGTACGCCAGTTGGTGGTCGCCAACGAAGCCGTCTGCCGCACCGCGCGCAGTGTGCTGGACGTAGCCGACGATGCCGATGACGCCCCCACCGAGGACCTGATGACCCAGCGTCTGCAGACCCACGAAAAATACGCCTGGATGCTGCGCTCGCTTCTGCAGTAAGGCCCCCGGGGGGGAGGGGGCGGCAGGGCTGCGCCCTGCACCCGCCGAAGCCTGCAGGCCAAGGCTGCAGCGAAAGCGGAAGCTGCCTTGCTGGGGGCGGCGGGGTGGGTGTGATTGCGGGGTGTGAGCCGCATGGATGCGGCGACCAAGCCCCCACGGATGGGTTGACGGCGGCCCCGCAACCCCATACCGCCCCTCCATCCCACAGGAAGCCCGCTTCTGCTGTGACGTGTGCGGATGCGGGGCACAGCTCTGCCCCCGCGGGGTAAACTAGCGCGATGCCTTCCAGTCCTGCGCACGAGCTGCTCCGCCGCGTCTTTGGTTACGATGATTTCCGCGGCCCGCAACGGGATATCGTCGAACATGTCGCCGCCGGCCACGACGCCCTTGTGCTGATGCCCACTGGCGGCGGCAAGTCGTTGTGCTACCAGGTCCCGGCCCTGCTGCGCGATGGCTGCGGCATCGTCATCTCCCCGCTCATCGCCCTGATGCAGGACCAAGTCGAGGCCCTGCGCCAGCTCGGCGTACGCGCCGAATACCTCAATTCCACCCTGGATGGCGAAGCCGCCGCGCGGGTTGAACGCGAACTGCTCGCCGGCGAACTGGACATGCTGTATGTCGCCCCCGAGCGCCTGCTGACCGGGCGCTTCCTGTCGCTGCTGTCGCGAAGCCATATCGCCCTGTTCGCCATCGACGAGGCGCACTGCGTGTCGCAGTGGGGCCACGATTTCCGTCCGGAATACCGCCAGCTCACCGTGCTGCACGAACGCTGGCCGGACATCCCACGGCTGGCGCTGACCGCCACCGCCGACCCGCCCACCCAGCGTGAGATCGCCGAGCGCCTGGACCTGGCCCAGGCACGCCACTTCGTCAGCTCCTTCGACCGTCCCAACATCCGCTACACCGTCGTGCAGAAGGACAACGCACGGCAGCAGCTGACCGCCTTCCTGCGCACCCACCGCGACGAAGCCGGCATCGTCTACTGCATGTCGCGACGCAAGGTGGAGGAAACCGCCGACTATCTGTGCAGCCAGGGCTTCACCGCACTGCCCTACCATGCCGGCCTCCCGGCCGAGGTGCGCGCCGACAACCAGCGCCGCTTCCTGCGCGAAGACGGGATCGTGATGTGCGCGACCATCGCTTTCGGCATGGGCATCGACAAGCCGGACGTACGTTTTGTCGCCCACACCGACCTGCCCAAATCGATGGAAGGGTATTACCAGGAAACCGGGCGCGCCGGGCGCGATGGCGATGCCGCCGAAGCCTGGCTGTGCTATGGCCTGGGCGATGTGGTGCTGCTGAAGCAGATGATCGAACAATCCGAGGCCGGCGAGGAACGCAAGCAGCTGGAACGTGCCAAGCTGGACCACCTGCTGGGCTACTGCGAATCCATGCAGTGCCGCCGCCAGGTACTGCTGGCCGGTTTCGGCGAGACCTATCCACGCCCCTGCGGAAACTGCGACAACTGCCTGGCGCCACCTGCCGCCTGGGATGCCACGGTTCCCGCGCAGAAGGCGCTGAGCTGCGTCTATCGCAGCGGCCAGCGCTATGGCGTGGGGCACCTGATCGACATTCTGCGCGGCAGCGAGAACGACAAGGTCCGCCAGGCCGGCCATGAGCAGCTGAGCACCTACGGTATCGGTCGCGACCTGGACAGCCGCACCTGGCGCAGCGTGTTCCGGCAACTGGTGGCTTCCGGCGTGCTGCAGGTGGACAGCGAAGGCCATGGTGGCCTGCGCCTGACCGCTGCCAGCCGCGATGTGCTCAGCGGCCAGCGCCAGGTAAGCATGCGCCGCGACAGCACCACCAGCAGCGGCCGCGAACGCAGCGCGCAGCGCACCGGACTGTCCGTGCTGCCGCAGGACCTGGCCCTGTTCAATGCGCTGCGCACCCTGCGCGCCACACTGGCCCGCGAACAGAATGTGCCCGCCTTCGTGATCTTCCACGACAGCACGCTGCGCAACATCGCCGAACAGCGTCCCACGTCGCTGGACGAACTGGCGCGTGTGGGGGGCATCGGCGGCAGCAAGCTCGCCCGCTACGGCCCCAGGCTGATCGAGGTGGTAAGCGAAGAAGGCTGATGCCGGGGCGCTGGCCTGACACGGCCTGATGCATGCCCCGCCCTCGGTCCATCGTCTGGACCCGCTCCACGGTTGAACGGAACATTCAGCAAAGGCTGCGTTCCGGCGCGGATGCCGCTAAGGTAGCGCGCATGCCGTTCGCCTCCAGCCTGCTGCGCGTGGTGCTGATGATCAGCCTGTTGCTCAACGGGCTGAACGTCGCCGTGGCCGGGCACCATGAAGCAGACCGTGGCGCGGCCGCCATCACCGCGCAGGCGACGCCCCCCTGCCACGAGCAGGAACGCATTGCCACCACTGCGCACCATGGCGAACAGTCCGGTCCGCAGAACGACGAGGGGCACTGCCGGGCCATCGACTGCCTGCGCGCCTGCGCCCAGCAGCCCGCGCTGCCACTTTCGATGCTGGCACCCGTGCACGTGCCATGGTTTTCACTGATGCCTGCGATCGCCGCGGACCGTGATCGCCCCGCGCCGGCACTGCCCCGCATCCAGCGCCCTCCCATCGCCTGACGCCACCGCGCGCGCCCTCGGCGCGCCTGATCGCCGGCATTCCTCCTGCCGGCGTCCTTCCGCGTCTGGAGTTCCACCATGAGCATCATTTCTTCTTCCGGTACGGGCCTGCCCGCATTACCGTCGCGCCGCCTGTTCGTACAGGGGCTGGCCGCCGGTGGCGTGGTCGCCGGGCTGGCGGGCGCCGGCATGAGCCCGCGCGCCTTTGCGGCCGCAGGTCGCGGCCTGGCCGCCGCGCCGCAGGTCCTGGACACCCCCCATGTATCGCTGGCCATTGGCGAATCGGCCGTCGATTTCACCGGCCGCACGCGGCCGGCCATCACCGTCAACGGCAGCCTGCCTGCACCCATCCTGCGCTGGCGCGAAGGCCAGACGGTGGATATCCACGTGCGCAATCACCTGGCCCATCATCCCACCTCCATCCATTGGCACGGCCTGCTGCTGCCGGCCAACATGGATGGCGTGCCCGGCCTGAGCTTCAATGGCATCGCTCCCGGCGGGGCCTACCACTACCGCTTCACCCTGAAACAGTCCGGTACCTACTGGTATCACAGCCATTCGATGTTCCAGGAACAGGCGGGCCTGTATGGCGCGCTGATCATCGATCCCATCGAGCCGCCGCCCTACCATGCCGATCGCGAGCACGTGGTCCTGCTTTCGGACTGGACAGACCTGGACCCCGGCGCGCTGTTCCGGCGCATGAAGAAGCTCGCCGAGCACGACAACTACTACAAGCGCACGCTGCCGGATTTCCTGCGCGACGTACGCCGCGAGGGCTGGTCGGCCGCGCTGGCGGACAGGGGCATGTGGGGACGCATGCGGATGACGCCAACCGACATCTCCGACGTCAACGCGCACACCTACACCTATCTGATCAACGGTACCGCACCGGCTGGCAACTGGACCGGGCTGTTCCGTCGTGGCGAGAAGGTACTGCTGCGCTTCATCAACGGCGCGGCGATGACCTATTTCGACGTGCGCGTTCCGGGCCTGAAGATGACCGTGGTGGCTGCCGATGGCCAGTACATCCACCCGGTAAGCATCGACGAATTCCGCATCGCCCCGGCTGAAACCTTCGACGTACTGGTGGAACCCGGTGGCCAGGATGCCTATACCCTCTTCTGCCAGGACATGGGCCGCACCGGCTTCGCGGCTGGCACCCTGGCCGTGCGCCACGGGCTGCAGGCACCGGTGCCGACGCGCGATCCGCGTCCGCTGCTGACCATGGATGACATGGGGCATGGCCATGCCATGGCAGGGCATGACATGCACGGGCAACCTTCTTCCGGCCATGAAGGCCATGCCCTGTCGACGGCGCATGCCGCCCATGCCGGGCATGGCGACGTTGCCGGCAAGGCTGTGCACCATCCACGCAGCGAACAGGGTAATCCGCTGGTGGACATGCAGAGCGGGGCGACCGATGCAAGGCTGGACGACCCCGGCATCGGCCTGCGCGACAATGGCCGCAGCGTGCTGACCTACGGCGCCATGCGCAGCCTGTTCGACGACCCGGACGGCCGTGATCCCGGCCGCGAGGTGGAGCTGCATCTGACCGGGCACATGGAAAAGTTCTCCTGGTCCTTCGATGGCATTCCCTTCGCAGGCGCGGAGCCGTTGCGACTTGAATACGGCGAGCGCATGCGCATCGTGCTGGTGAACGACACCATGATGCAGCATCCCATCCACCTGCACGGCGTATGGAGCGACGTCGAGGATGCGCAGGGCAATTTCCATCTGCGCAAGCACACGGTGGACATGCCACCCGGCACGCGCCGCAGTTACCGCGTGCGCGCCGACGCGCTGGGCCGCTGGGCATTCCATTGCCACCTGCTGTACCACATGGAAGCGGGCATGATGCGCGAAGTGAGGATCGAAGAATGAGCACGCATGCCCTGCTCCGCCCTGGCATATCGGTCGGGCTGCTGCTGGCTGCGCTGCCCGCAGCCGCCCAGTCGCACCATGATCACGCCACGATGCATCACCCATCGTCGGACCATTCGTCGATGGATCACTCTTCAATGGATCATTCGCGGATGGACCACCCGCATGCGGACCATCCAGGTGCGCCGAAGCCGGAGATGGACCACACCGGGCATGCGGCGCACACCGCCCCAGCCACCACCCGGCAGCCGCGACATCCGGTTCCCACACCCAGTGATGCGGACCGCGCGTCGGCCTTTCCTGTCCTGGACCATCGCTCCATGCAGCACGCCCCCTCCCTCAACAGCCTGCTGCGGGTAGACCGTCTGGAACAGCGCTGGAATGGCCGGCACGGCGACGGCCAGGCATGGGAAGCCGGCGGCTGGATCGGCGGCGACATCAACCGCCTGTGGCTGCGCAGCGAAGGCGAGCGCAGCGGTGGCCGCACGCAATCGGCCGATCTGGAAGCGCTGTACGGTCGCAGCATCTCGCCCTGGTGGGACGTGCTGGTCGGCGTGAGGCAGGATGTCCGTCCCGGTGATCCGCGCACCTGGGCCGCGTTGGGCATCCAGGGGTTGGCGCCTTACAAGTTCGAAACGTCGGCGACCCTGTATGCGGGTTCGGGCGGCCAGCTGATGGCCAGGGCCGAAGTGGAGTACGACGTGCTGCTGACCAACCGGCTCATCCTGCAGCCACTGCTGGAAGCGACGCTGGCGGCACGTGATGAACCCGGGCGCGGCATCGGGCGTGGCCTGAACACGCTCGAAGGCGGGCTGCGGTTGCGCTACGAGCTGAGCCGGCGCTTCGCCCCCTATATCGGCGTCAGCCACGAACGACGCTTTGGCGACGCCGCCGACCATGCCGGGGATGCCCGCGATACGCACTGGGTGGCCGGCGTGCGGATGTGGTTCTAGGCAGCGCGATGACGGCCCGGGTGCCAGGTGGATCGGCGTCCGGGTTCAGAAATCAAACAGGTCCGACAGGAATTCCCGCGTCTTCTTCCTGGGCTCGCGCTGGCCGAGGTGGCGGGTATCGCGGTGCAGTACCGGTGGCGTCCCGTCATGCGCCGCCGCGTGCGGCGACCGCACCATCGAGGTGGCCGGCAGGGCCGCGGCTCGCTCGATGATGCTGTCCAGTCCGCCCCGGTCCAGCCACACGCCCCTGCACTGCGGGCAGTGATCGATCTGGATGCCTTGGCGCTCGGACCGGCGTAACGTCTGGTTGCTGCATACGGGACAGCGCATGGCGGCGGTTCCTGGAGGAAATCAACGCACACTTTACCTTCCGGCACCGTCGCTGCCGGCGTTCGGGCATGGCGATCGGCACGGCAACCTACGGCACATGCATGCGTCGCATGGCAGCCCGATAGTGCGCCTGTCCCCCTGCAAGGTCGCACCATGCCGCGCCTGTCCCGCCTGCCTCCTGCCCCTGCCGCGCTGTTGCTGCTGCTGGCCGTTGCACTGGGCCTTTACCTGCGCGACATCGCCCGTGCCATCGGCATGCCGGTCCAGCCCCTGCCCATGCCGTTTGGCGGCAGCCTGCTGGACAACCTGCTGGCCGTACTGGCTGCCCTTGTCACCGCGCACGTGCTGCTGGTGCCCGGCATTTCGCGATGGCGCAGCCTCGGCCTGCAGGGCAACGGCGCGCGCGGCCCGCTGCTCGTACTGCTGGCGACCCTGCCCTGCTGGGTCGGCTTCTGGTTCCTCGGCGGTTTCAGCACGGAAGTGAACCCCCTTTCCCTGCTGATGCTCGCGCTGCTGTTTCCGCTTGCGGAGGAAATCCTGTTTCGCGGGCTCGGCTTCATTTTCGCCGTCCGCGTGCTCGGCTGGCCGTGGTGGCTCGCCGCCTGCGTGCAGGCCCTGCTGTTCGGGGGCGTGCACTGGTTGGGACTCGGTGGCCCCGACGGCGGCGCGCTCGCGCTGCTTGTCTTTGCCCTCACCGCGCTGGGTGGCTTCGCATTCGCCTGCTTGAACCGGTTGGGCGGCTACACCGTATGGAATGGCCTGGCGCTGCATGTATCGCTGAACCTGGCCTGGAGCGTGATGGCCATACCGGAGGACGCCGCCCTGGGCTGGCAAGGCATCAGCCTGCGGCTGGGCGCTGTCGCGCTATCGCTGCTGCTGGTCCGGCGCTTCACGTCCTGCCGGCCACGCGATCTCCATTGCGTGTAACACCACATTCCCGGATCCTGCACGCGGAACTCACTGCACTGCCGCGCATACTTGCGCGCCGCTGGATCGCGCCAGCATCCGGCGGCACCGTTCGCCGCTGTCCGGAGCCGTAGCGTCATGTTGTTGTCAAAGCAGAATGTCCAGCCGCGCGTGCTGTTGATCGAAGATGCCGAGGAAGTCCTCGAACTCAGCCGCCTTACCTTGGAAAGCCAGGCCTGCGAGGTGGTGGGCGTGAGTTCGGCCGAGGCCGCGCTGGGCCTGTTGAACGCCGGCGAGCGTTTCGACCTGATCTTCACCGACGTCAATCTGGCCGGCATCAGCGGCATCGAGACCGCCAACCGCGTACGTGCCGCCTTTCCGCGCCTGCCCATCCTGGTCACGTCGGGCATGTGCCAGCACCGGGTCCTGCCGCAGCTGGATGGCGGCATTCATTTCCTGCCCAAGCCTTATTCCATGAGCGACCTGCTCGACGCCATACGCCTGTGCTTCCGGCATGCAGGCGAAGGCATGGCCTACGATTCCCCGCGGGCGGCCTGAATACCACGCACGCCTGCGCCTGCTACAGTCCGGCTGACCTTCCTGCCGAGGCTGAGCGCATGAACCGACTGACCGCGAAGGATTTCCATCCCGACCTGCTTGAGCTGTACGACGGCTATGTGCACGGCCGCCTGAGCCGTCGCGATTTCCTGGACCGGGCCGCTGCCTTTGCGGTCGCCGGCGTGGGTGCCGCCACCCTGCTCGCGTCGCTGAGCCCGGATTACGCGCTGGCCCAGCAAGTGTCCTTCACCGATCCGGACATCGTGGCCGAGTACATCCAGTACCCATCCCCGCAGGGTCACGGCCAGGTGCGCGGGTACCTGGTGCGTCCGGCCAAGGTGCCTGGAACGCTGCCCGCCGTCGTGGTCGTGCACGAAAACCGCGGGCTCAATCCGTACATCGAGGACGTTGCGCGCCGTGTGGCGAAGGCTGGCTTCCTGGCACTCGCTCCGGATGGCCTGAGCTCGGTCGGTGGGTACCCCGGCAATGACGAACGCGGCCGCGCGCTGCAGCAGACGGTGGATCCGGAAAAGCTGATGAACGATTTCTTCGCCGCCATCGAATACCTGCGCGCGTCGGAGCAGGGAAACGGCAAGGTCGGCATCACCGGCTTCTGCTATGGCGGCGGCGTGTCCAATGCGGCCGCGGTTGCCTACCCGGAACTGGATGCGGCCGTGCCGTTCTACGGGAGGCAGGCGAAACCGGAAGACGTGCCGCGCATCAAGGCACCGCTGCTGCTGCATTTCGCCGAGAAGGACGACAACGTCAATGCGACCTGGCCGGCATACGAGGCCGCCTTGAAGAAGGCCGGCACGCGCTATGAGGCCCATGTGTACCCCGGCACCTTCCATGGCTTCCATAACGATTCCACGCCCCGCTATGACGAAGCGGCGGCAGCACTTGCCTGGGAGCGCACATTGGCGTGGTTCAGGCGATATCTGGCCTGAGATGAAGGCCGGCGGCGCCTGTCCTCAACGGGCGCCCAGCGTTCCCATGGTGAAGATATAGCCTTCGTCCATCAGGAATTTGCGCATGCGCATCTCGGCTGCCTGCGGCGCGCTGAGGCTGCTGGGTCCATACAGCGCATACACCGGGCTGCCCATGTCCAGGTCTTCGCGCTTCACGGTGATTCCCGGCACTGCAGCGGCGGCGGCCCAGCCTGCCTGCAGTTTCGCGCGCCCTATGGACTGGCCATTGCGGAGCCGGAAACTCAACCATCGCGTTTCCGACGCATCCTGTCATTCGTGCTTCGCCATCTGCATCACGTCATCGGTCGAAGCTTGACCATACGCCTGTGTCATGTCAGATAGCGATGAGAAAGAGGGCGCCACGCGACGCTCCCACTGTCGTAGAGCCGGGCTCTGCCGGGCTGGGACTCTTCGATGCCCAAATCCATCTGAGCTCTGCCAGAGCTGGCCGGCTTGGCCAGCGCGGTCGTCGCCTTCGCCCAGATACAGCTCCGGCCCATCGGTACAGCACCGGATATCAAATCCTGATGGGAGCCCGTGGGCCATGCGGCGACCTTAGCGCTTCTCGCTCCTTCCTCCTTCGCGATCATGAACTTACAAGGCCCAGCCAGCTAGAATCACCACATGCACACAGCAACTCGACGCCCACTTGGCTCTTTCGGATGGATCACGATTGCGGCCTGCATTCTGATTGCGCCCCAGACATCAGTGGCCTTGCCGATTGATGCAAGCACCAGACAAATCCTCATCGAGGAGTATGGCGATTCCACGACCGTGGGTTACACCAAGACGCCCAGCGGGACGATAGTCGCCGCAATCAACCAACCGAATACACTGCAGCAGCTGCTGGCAAGCGAGTTCGGCGCAAGGGTCGTGGTGAAGAACGAGGGGGTTGGCGGAATACAGTCGTCTGATGCGCTTGCCGGAACCGATGGGGTCCACCAAGGCTGGGAAACCGTCATGCGGAACTCTCAAGCCCAGATTGTGACCCTCAACTTTGCTCTTAATGACGCTTTTTTCTTCAGTCGTCCGGAACCAGGCAAGCCGTCTGTCTCTCCGCGGGCCTACAAGGCTGCAATGGCAGAACTCGTCTCAATCGCTCGGAAATACGGCAAAGAAGTCGTTCTGTATGAACCAAATCCCTCCTGTCACCCGGCGCGAGAGAACGTCCTCGCTTACTACGTGATGCACCTGGATCAGCTTTCAGAAGAACAGAAGGTTCCCCTGGTTTCCCAGTATTGGACATTCGCGTCGTCTCCGACGTGGAGAACCACGCTTTCTGATTGCACACATCCAACTCCAGAACTTTATCGCACGAAGGGGGAAAATTCGTATCAGGTCATCAGGCAATTGGTGAGCCGACTTATCAAACCGTGAGCTCTTCCATCACTGTGAGGGAGCGCCCTCCAATGCCCATATTTATCCCCGCCTCCATCTGACCTACCCTGCTTTTCAGGTCCAATCTGACTGAAATGGAGTTCGTCCTTGCCCCCCGATCAGCACACGGCTGCTGCTGGGCGAGGACTGGCTGCCCATCGGGAAGGGCGCGCTGCGCAACTGCTTTGATAGGGCACGCAAGCGCACCGGCATCGAAGAAGGGCTCTTTCCAGTTCTGCGATCTACGGGAAGACTGGCACCAGCAGTGCCGGCCCGGCCGGCCACATGCGAAAGGCACAGCAGAAGCTCGGCCACAAACGAATAACGACGATCGCGGGTTATGTGTGGAAGCTTGCGGATGTGCGCTCACCACGCCGACTCGTTGAATTCCGGAGCGATGCGGAAAGGCCAAAAGCCTGGCTAGCAATGGTGGGCCGTGATGGATTCGAACCATCGACCAAAAGATTAAAAGTCTTCTGCTCTACCGACTGAGCTAACGGCCCATTGCTGCCCCCGGCCTTGCACCGGAGGGCGTGCATTTTAACCCGGTTCGCACGGCCAGGGGAACCCGTGGCCGCATCGCCAGCGGAGTGGCGATGTCACGGCGATCAGGCGTAGTGCGTCGGGTCGGCCACACCCGCGTCATGGAAGCCCTGCGCGCGCAGGCGGCAGGCATCGCAGTGACCACAGGCCGCGCCTTCGGCATTGGCGTTGTAGCAGGAAACAGTGAGTCCGAAGTCCACCCCCAGCCGCACGCCCTCGCTGACGATCCCGGCCTTGCTCAGGAACTGCAGCGGCGCATGCACGCGGATGCCCGCGCCTTCCACGCCCGCCTTGGTGGCCAGGTTGGCCAGCGCCTGGAACGCGGCGATGAACTCGGGGCGGCAATCCGGATAGCCGGAATAATCCACGGCATTGACGCCACAGAAGATGTCATTGGCACCCAGCACCTCGGCCCAGCCCAGCGCAAGCGACAGCATGATGGTGTTGCGCGCGGGCACGTAGGTGACCGGGATGCCCTCGCCGCCCGCCTCGGGCACCTCGATATCGTCGGTCAGCGCCGATCCGCCGATGCTGCGCAGATCCACGTCCACGGTCTTGTGCACGACCACGCCCTGGGCGTTGGCCACGCGTGCGGCCGCATCCAGTTCGGAGGTGTGGCGCTGGCCGTAACGCACGCTCAGCGCATGCACGGCAAAGCCCTGTTCCTGGGCCAGGGCGATGACGGCGGCCGAATCCATGCCGCCGGAGAGAAGCACGACTGCCTTCTTCATGATGGGATCATCCGGTTGGGGGAAAGAGCCAGCACGCTGTCCCGCGCCGGTATTGGGTCCTTGGCGATGCAGCAGACATCGCGCCGCCGGTGTCAGCGGCCGGGTTCGTCATTCCACAGCAGCTTGTGCAGCTGCATCTGGAAACGCACGGGCAGGCGATCGGCCACGATCCAGTCGGCCAGTTCGCGCGCGGTGATCTGTCCCTTGCTGGGCGAAAACCACACCATGCAGCGTTCGACCAGCGCATGTTCGGCCACCATCGCCTTCGCCCATTCGTAATCTTCGCGGCTGCAGATGACGAACTTCAACTGGTCGCGGGCGGTGAGCAGCGGCAGGTTCTGCAGACGGTTGCGCGAGACTTCGGCAGAGCCCGGCGTCTTCACGTCCACCACGCGCGAAACGCGCGGATCGACAGCGGATACATCGAGTGCGCCGGACGTTTCCAGCGACACATCGAACCCGGCGTCGCACAGCTTTTCCAGCAGCACCAGGCAGCGCTTCTGCGCCAGCGGCTCGCCACCGGTCACGCAGACATGCCGTACGCCCTGTGCCTGCACCTCGGCAACGATGGCATCGATGTCCCACCAGGTACCGCCATGGAACGCGTAAGCGGTATCGCAGTACTGGCAGCGCAGCGGACAGCCGGTCAGGCGCACGAACACGGTCGGCCAGCCAGCGGAATCCGCTTCGCCCTGCAGCGAAGTGAATATCTCGGTGATCTTAAGCCGCGGCAACGACGACTGCACGATGTCGCTGGGTGTGGCGGCGGCGGTGGCGGAACTGGACATGGCTTGAACATCGACTGGGGGGCGCGCGATTCACGGCACCGGAAACGAAAGCAGCCGGGCAAGGCCCGGCTCTACAGGAAACAACGATCTGCGCGGGTCAGCGGATCTGCCGACCCAGGCGGATCGACTGCAGGCGGTCCTGCGCGGTACGCGCGGCATCGGAGCCCGCATATTGTGCCACGACCGACTCCAGCGTCTGCTGGGCCTGGTCCACGTTGCCTTCGCCGAACTGCGACAGGCCAACCTTCAACAGGCCGCCGGCGGCCTTGTCATGCGTGGGATAACGCGAGACCAGCTCACGGAAGCGCTGCTCGGCCATCGGGAAATTGCGCGTGGCGTAGTAACTTTCGCCCAGCCAGTAAAGCGCGTTCGGAGCGTAGGCACCACTCGGGTACAGCTCCAGGAAACTCAGGAACAGCTGCGCCGAATCATCGTAACGGCCGGCCTTGAGCGCATCGAAGGCCACGTTGTAGGCCGTCCGCTCATCACCGTTGGCGGCGAGGCTGCCCGGATCACCATGCACCGAAGGCGGCCGCTCGGAAGTGGCCGCTGCGGGAGGCTGCACTGCCGGGACGGGAGGCAGCGGGGCATTGCTGCCCGGGGCCGTGGGCACCGGAGCCGAGCCACCTTCAAGGCGGTTCAGGCGTTCGTCCAGATCCAGGAATGCATCCTGGTTGGCCTGCTTGAGCTGGGCGTTGTCGTGCTGCAGCTGTTCCACCGTTCCCTGCAACTGGCCGATCTGCTGGCGCAGCTGGTTGACCTGGTTCAGCAGGTCCTGGTTGGCGGTGTTGTTGTACAGCTGCTGCTCGATGGCGCCGACGCGGTCGGCCAGGCTCTGCCGCTGCGCATGCGCCGGAGCGGCAGCCACCAGGGCTGCCGCCACGACCAGCATCAGTTTGATGCCGATGCGCATGGATTACTGCGCGGTGTAGACGATTTCGACGCGGCGGTTCTGCGACCAGCAGGACTCGGCCGACTCGGTGCAGACCGGACGCTCTTCACCGTAGGACACGACGGTCAGCTGGCTGGCCGAACCACCGTTGGCGGTCAGCGCGGAGTTGACGCCATTGCCACGACGCTCGCCCAGGGCCTGGTTGTAAGCACGGCTGCCGCGCTCGTCGGTGTGGCCCTGCAGGGTGATGCGCGAGGACGGACGGTCACGCAGGTACTTGGCGTGGCAGGCCATGATGGCCTGGAATTCCGGCTTCACCGAATCCTGGTCCAGGTCGAAGTACACCACGCGCTGGCGCAGGCAAGCGTCGGTGTCCAGGTCGCCCGGGCCGTACAGGCCGGACGTGGTCGGGGCTGCCGGCTGGGTGGTCGAACCGGTGTCGACCGGCGCTGCCGGCTCTTCCTTCACCTTCTTCGAGCAACCGGCCAGGACGGCCACGGACAGCAGGGAAACAAGCAGAACATGGGTGGTCTTGTTCATGGCGATACCTTTGAGGCTCCTAAGCCGGTGAGTGGATTAAACCTGGAAAATATTAACACTCTTTTAGCGTTTGGTACGGTATGGACCCCATGCCGGCTCACGCACATCACCATCGGCCAGCACCAGGCGCTGACGGACGCGGGCGTCCGCCGAAACCGCATACAACACACCACGTCCACCCTCGCGGGCGGCGTACAACACCATGCTCGCGTTGGGCGCGAAGCTGGGCGATTCGTCCAGCGAACCGGTGGACAGCGTGCTCCAGCGCGGCGAGCCCAGCGAACTGTCCATCATCGCGACCTTGTAGCTGTTGCCGGCGCCCTGGGCCACCACCACCTTCTTGCCATCGTAGGACACCGACGGCTTGGCGTTGTAGTTGCCCTGGAAGGTCACGCGCTCGGCGCTGCCACCGCTGGCGGACACCTTGTACACCTGCGGACGGCCGCCGCGGTCGGACGTGAAATAGACCGCGCTGCCATCCGGCGCCCAGGTCGGCTCGGTGTCGATCGCCAGATGGTTGGTCAGCTGCGTCAGCTGCTTGCTGCCCAGGTCCATCGAATAGACTTCCGGGTTGCCCGAACGCGACAGGCTCAGCGCCAGCTTGCTGCCATCCGGCGAGAACGACGGGGCGCTGTTGATGCCACGGAAACTGGTGACCAGCTCGCGTGCGCCGGTGGCGATGTTCTGGATGTAGATCGCCGAATTGCCACGTTCGAAGCTCACGTAGGCGAGCTTGCCGCCATCCGGACTCCACGACGGCGACAGCAGCGGTTCGGCCGAGCGCACGATGGTCTGCGGATTGTAGCCATCGGAATCGGCCACCATCAGCGCGTAGCGCATCGCATCGCCGCGGCCGCTGGCGGTGACGTAGGCGATGCGGGTCCAGAAGGCACCACGCACGCCGGTGATCTTTTCGTAGATGGCATCGGCCATCTGGTGCGCCACATCGCGCATGGCGTTGCCACGGGCAGTCATTGCCAGGCCCAGCAGGCGCTCGCCGCGGGGCACGTCGTACAGCTCGTATTCCACGCGGTAGGCACCGGCACCGGCGTCCAGCACACGGCCGACGACGATGTAGTTCTGCTTCAGCGCGCGCCAGGTCGGGAACTGGATGTCACCGCCGCGCACCGGCTTTTCGACGATCTGCGCTTCGGGCAGGGTGCGGAACTGGCCGGAGCGGTCCAGGTCGGCGCGGATCACCGCAGCCACATCGGTCTGCGGCGCGGCCGTCGAACCTTCATATGGCATGGGAACCACGGTGATCGGCGTGGCCGAGGCGCTGCCTCCCACGATATCGATCTCAAGGCCCTTCTGCTGCGCAAGCGCGGCGAAGGGAAGCAACAGAGCCGCAAACGCGACCAGCCAGCGGGGCATCTTTTTCATGGAATGCTCAGTCGGGAAACCACAACGATGGATAACAGGACACGGGTGAACGGTTTCGCAATCATGAACCAGACACGTGTGAACGCAAGGTCTGTGCGTGGCTTCGGGGGGAATCACTGGCGGCCACCGCTGGCCACAGGCAGCTTTGGTGGGTGACGACCGCTGGCCACAGCCAGCCTTGGTGGGTGACGACCGTTTGTCACAGGCAGCTTTGGTGGGTGACGACCGTTCGTCGTCACAGGCCCGGAAAGGCGTGACGACCAACGGTCGTCACCCACCCGAACTAGTCACCCACCAGAACCAGCCTCCCCAAAACCAGCCTCCCCCGAAGCCAGTCACCCTCCAAAGCCAGTCACCCACCAGAACCGGTCATCCACTGAAGCCAGCCCTCCAAAGCCGGTTAACCACCGAAGCCAGTCGCCCAACAGAGCCGATCAGCCACCGAAACGCGCGCGTCAGTCCGGCCGGAAGTTGAGTGTCAGCTCGCGGGCGAACACGGATTCGAAGCCGGCGTAGGGCAGCGGCTGGGCGTTGAGCACTGCCGCCTCGATGGACCGCTTGCCGGCCTCGTCATAGGGGCAGCTGCCACTCACCTTGGCCGACAGCACCCGGCCGCCACGCAACTGGGTGATGGAAATCTGGCAGCGCTGGCCGGACGGGATGTTGTCCGGGCGGATCCAGGCGTCGGTGACCTTCGCCTGGATGGCCGCAGCGTACTTCGCACTCAAGTCGTCGCTGCTGCCGCCGGCACCGCCGGCAGGCTGTGGCGCGCTGCTGGAACTGCCGCTGGCCGACGCCGCCGCGTTGCGTGCCGCTGCTACCTGCCGCAGGCGCTGCTCGGCCAGCTTGGCCTCCTTCTCGGCCTGCTCGCGCCGGGCGCGCAGGTCGGCGATCTTCTTCTGCTTTTCCTGCTCCGCCTTGGCCTCACTGGCCTTGCGCTCTTCCTCGGCGACCTTCTTCTGCCGGTCGGCCTCCTGCTGCCTGGCCAGCCGCTGCTTCTGCTCGGCTTCTTCCTGGCGCTTGCGTTCGGTCAGGTCGATCTGCTCCTGGCGGCGCTTGGCCTCCTGCTCCTGCTTGGCCTTTTCCTGGGAAATGGCCAGCGCGTTGACCGCCTCCTGGTCCACCTTGTCCGGCTGTGCCACGCGCTCCTGCGCCTGCGACTGCTGCGGCGTCGGCGCGTCCATGGGGCGCGGTTCGGGCAGCGGTTGCGGCGGCGGCACGGTGTCTTCCGGCACCGGATCGGGAATCGGTTCGGGCACCGGCTCCGGCACCGGTTCGGGCAAGGTCTCCAGCCGTTCGGACTGGCGCAGGGCCTGGCGCGCGGCCGCTGTTTCCGCACTCGACAGCGCCATGTCGGCCTGCACCGCCGGATCGCCGGCGGCGGCTTCGGTATTGCGTTCGGGGGACCACAGCCAGGCGACGATGAAGATCAGCGCGACCAGCAGATGGACAAGCGCGGCAAGGCCGACCGGCCAGCCCCAGCCCGGTTCTTCGTCGCG
Organism: Pseudomonadota bacterium; assembly: GCA_023423605.1. Classification (GTDB taxonomy): domain Bacteria; phylum Pseudomonadota; class Gammaproteobacteria; order Xanthomonadales; family Xanthomonadaceae; genus Stenotrophomonas. The sequence continues at coordinate 2,838 of JAFAFF010000348.1, read as the reverse complement.
CAGCGGCGGCAGGACGTCACTGCGCATCGGTGGCCAGGCCAACCTTTTCCACGTTGGCGCGCTTGAGCACGTCCATCGCGGCCACGACCTTTTCATAGGCCACCGCGCGGTCGGCGGCGACGATCACCCGCACGCCCTTGTCCTGCGAAACGATGCCCCCCAGCCGGGCCTGCATTTCCTCGGCGCTCATCGCGTTGGGCGTCTTGTCGTCGGGCAGCTTCAGGCTCAGCTGGCCATCCTGGCGCACCGACACGACGATCGGATCCTGCTTGCTCTCCAGGGCCTTGGCATTGGAGCGCGGCAGGTCCACCTCGAAGCTCAGCGTCAGCAGCGGCGCGGTGACCATGAAGATGATCAGCAGCACCAGCATGACGTCGATGTAAGGCACGACGTTGATTTCGGATTTGAGTTTGCGACGCTTGCGGCGACCGATGGCACTCATGGCGGATTCCTCGCGGGGGCTCAGTCGTCTACGCCGGTCTGGCGCTGCAGGATGGAGCTGAACTCGTCGGCGAAGGTTTCAAAACGCACGGCCATGCGCTCCACGCGGGTGGTGAAGCGGTTGTAGGCCCACACCGCCGGGATGGCCACGAACAGGCCGATGGCGGTGGCGAACAGGGCTTCGGAAATGCCCGGCGCCACCGAGGCGATGCCGGCCTGCTCGCCGCTGTTGATCATGTCGTGCATGGTCACCATGATGCCGAACACGGTACCGACCAGGCCCACGTACGGCGCGGTCGAACCGATGTTCGCCAGCAACTCCAGGTTGCGCTCCAGGCGCTCGGTTTCGCGCGTATAGGTGGTGCGCATGGCGCGCTGGGCACCTTCCAGCAACGCGCGCCCATCCAGGCCGCGACGATCGCGCAGGCGGTTGAACTCGCGGAAGCCGGATTCGAAGATCGCTTCCAGGCCGCTCACGCTGCGGTTGCGGTCGGTGGCGGCGCTGTACAGCTTGCCCAGGTCCGCACCGGACCAGAAACGGTTCTCGAACTCGTCGGCCTCGCGGGTAGCCTGCGAGAACACGCGCGACTTACGGAAGATGATGACCCAGCTGATGAAGGAGCCGGCCAGCAGCAGCAGCACGATGATGATCACCGGAATGCTGGCCTTGCTCATCAGTTCCCAGTAGTTGATGCCGCTGCGGGAGGCCTGTACCGCGGTCTGCGCGGCCGCGCCGGTGACATCCTCCGGCAGCGCCTCGACCACCGTGGCCTGCAGGGCCAGAAGCATTGCGATCATCCGTTGTTCCTCAGTATGCCAATCAGGTGTTTTCGGGTTGTGGGGTTTCGTGGGGTTTCAGCACGGCCAGCAGCGCATCGTCCATGCCGCGGGGACGGAAGCTCTGCGCATCCAGCGCAGCGATCCGCACCGTCGCGGCCAACAGCACCTGGCCATCGCGCAGCACCTGCTGGGCGAAGGTCATGCTGGCGCGCCTGCACTGCACCAGCGTGGCGGTGACCTCCAGCGCATCGTCCAGCCGCGCCGGCCTGATGAAATCCATCTGCATGGCACGCACCGCGAACACCATTGCGTGCTCGCTGCGCATGCGCTCCTGGCCGAAGCCCAGCGCGCGCATCCATTCCGTGCGCGCCCGTTCCATGAAGGCAACATAGCGCGCGTGGTAGACCACGCCACCCGCGTCGGTATCTTCCCAGTAAATGCGTGTCGGCCAACTGAACCGGGGCTCACTCATCGCCAGGCTGCTCCGCGAACAGGTCCGCCGGGGCCGCTTTGGGCTTCAGCCCGAGGTGGCGGTAAGCACGGTGCGTGGCCATGCGGCCGCGCGCGGTACGCACCAGGAAGCCCTGCTGGATCAGATACGGCTCCACCACGTCTTCCAGGGTGCCACGTTCTTCGGACAGCGCCGCCGCCATCGATTCGACGCCCACCGGCCCTCCCTCGAAATAATCCACGAGGGTGCGCAGGAAGCGCCGGTCCAGCTCATCGAAGCCTTCCGGATCGACCTTCAGCATCACCATGGCCGCCTGCGCGACATCCTGGTCGATGTGGCCGCCCGCCTTCACCTGCGCGTAATCGCGCACGCGCCGCAGCAGGCGGTTGGCGATGCGCGGGGTACCGCGCGAACGCCGGGCGATCTCCCCTGCCCCGTCGGCCGTGCAGTCGATGCCGAGGATGGTCGCCGAGCGCCGCACGATGCGCGTCAGCTCTTCAACCGTATAGAACTCCAGCCGCTGCACGATGCCGAAACGGTCGCGCAGCGGCGCGGTCAGCAGGCCGGCGCGGGTGGTGGCGCCGATCAGCGTGAACGGCGGCAGATCCAGCTTGATCGAACGCGCGGCCGGGCCTTCGCCGATCATGATGTCGATCTGGAAATCTTCCATCGCCGGATACAGCACTTCCTCCACCACCGGGGACAGGCGATGGATCTCGTCGACGAACAGGACGTCGTGCGGCTGCAGGTTGGTCAGCAGCGCCGCCAGGTCGCCGGCCTTTTCGATCACCGGGCCGGAGGTGACCCGCAGCGCCACACCAAGTTCGTTGGCGATGACATGGCTCAAGGTGGTCTTGCCCAGGCCGGGCGGCCCAAAGATCAGCACGTGGTCCAGCGCATCGCCGCGTGCCTTCGCGGCCTGGATGTAGATGTCCATCTGCTCACGCACCGGTGCCTGGCCGAGGTAATCGGCCATCCGTTTCGGGCGGATGCTGGCGTCGACGGCCTCGTCCTCACGGGTGGCGCCTGCGGCGATGATGCGGTCGTCGGTCATCCGGTGATTATGCGGTAAACGGCTGCGTTCCGGGACAGCCGGCGAACGGCGGGGCCCCTCGTGACTGGCAGGCAGGAGCGGGGTTCACGCCTGGGGCCGGGCGGGCTGGGCG
>JAFAFF010000335.1 GCA_023423605.1 Pseudomonadota bacterium | reverse complement strand
GCATGCTGGGCATCGGGGGCGAGGAATCCATCGTCGTCTCTGGCTCGGTCTTCCTTCGATTCTATAGAGCAATGCAGGGCGAACAACGCGCACGCACGATATTCCTGTGTTTATGGACGCTGGTCACTGCGGTGAAGCTGGTGGTAGCCGCGCGCCTGCCGTTGTTCGTCGACGAGGCGTTCTACTGGCAGGAAGGCCAGCATCTGGCGGCGGCGTATTCGGATCTGCCGGGATTGACCGCGTGGCTGGCACGGTTGGGTGTGGAGCTCGGCGGCCACCACGTGCTGGCGCTGCGCCTGCCGTTCCTGGCCATCGGCGCGTGGCTGCCCTGGGCGGTATCGCGCATCGCCACGCGCTGGTTCGGCAACGTCGCTGGCTGGCAGGCCGGCAGCCTGACCTTGTTGATGCCGCTGTCGGCCACTCTGGGCATGCTCGCCGTACCCGATGTACCGATGGCGATGGCCGCGGTTCTGTGCCTGGACGCTGGCGCGCGGCTGCTGCGCAGCATCGATGCGGCAGCAGCGGTGAAACTGGCGCTGGGCCTGCTGATCGGTGCCTTGAGCCATTATCGTTTCATCGGCGTGATCGGCGTGGGCTTCATCGCCCTGCTGGTGTTGCCGCAGGGACGGCAGATGCTGCGCGATCCGCGCGTGTGGGTGGCGCTGGCGATCGGCGTGGTGGCGTGGGTGCCGCTGCTGGCATGGAATGCCGACAACCACGAGGCGGGCCTGAAGTTCCAGGTGGTGGAGCGTCATCCATGGGATTTCGAATGGACCGGCCTGTGGTTCCTGGTGATCCAGCCGATGATGGTCACACCGTTGCTGTGCCTGGCCATGTGGCGGGTGGCGGTGGCCGGCACACGCGGCGGCACGCGCGCGCAGTGGCGGTACTTCGGGCTGATCGGCGGCATTTCCACGCTGTCCATCTTCGCGCTGGGGTTCTTCACCGATGTGGAACGCATCAGCTTCCACTGGCCGTTGCCGGGCTACCTGGCGATGCTGGTGGCCGTGCCGGTGATCCTCAATGGCTGGCCACGCTGGCTGCGCCGCACCACCTGGTGGATGGCCGGCGCAGGGCTGGCGCTGGCCTTCGCTTATTACCTGATGGCCTCCTCGCCCGCGCTGCGCGAACAGCTGGCCGGGTACAAGTATTACCCGCGCAATTTCGCTGGCTGGGAGCCGCTGGCGCAGGCGGTGCGCGATGAGCTGCGGCAGATGCCGGCGCAGACGCGGCTGTTGGCCGGCAACTTCAAGGTAGGCGCCGAGCTCGGCTTCCAGCTGGAAGATGCTGATATCCAGGTGCTGCCGCATCCGCTCAACGACAAGCATGGGCGCAGCGTGCAACTGGGGCTGTGGGGACTTCTGCATGACGGCGAGCGCGATGGCCCGCGCCTGCTGGTGCTGGCCCCCAGCGACCAGCGTTACCGCGAACTGCTAGAGCGTTACCACGCCATCTGCGCGCAGGTTGGCCCGCTGCCCGCGCCGCGCGTGGTCAGCAACGATCATGGTTTCCAGCGGTTCCTGCTGTTCCGTCTGCCGGCGCAGCGTGCCGCAGGCGAGTGCGTGACACCAGCGATGGCCTGGGTGGATACCCCGGCGGCGGGCGCCTTGGCCGAAGCGGTGATGCATGTGCAGGGCTGGGCCTTCAAGGACGGCGTGGGGCTTTCGCGCGTGGAACTGCTGGTGGATGGCCGGCCAGTGACCGACGCGGTGTATGGGCGTGAGTTCGATATCCGGCCGGCGTGGCCGCAGTCCAGCGATCCGCAGCACCCGCGGGTGGGATTCGATGCGCACATCGATACAACGCAGTTGGCGCCGGGCCGGCACTGGCTGGGCCTGCGGCTGCACGGACATGACGGCAGCACGGAAACCTGGCAGGAACAACCGTTCACGGTGCCGGATGCGTAGAGCGGGGCTCTGCCCCGCTTTCTCTTTCTACGGCACGGCGAACCCGGCCTGCCGCAGCAGCCGGCACAGCGCGATCAGTGGCAGGCCCACCAGTGCGCTGGGGTCCTCGTTGTCTATCGCCTCGAACAACGCGATGCCCAGGCCTTCACACTTGAAGCTGCCGGCGCAGTCCAGCGGCTGCTCGGCGTCTACGTAGCGCGCGATCTCGGCCGCCTGCAGGTGGCGGAAACGCACCGTGGTGACATCCCGCGCTTCCAGGCGCACATCGCCACGCACCAGGCAGATCGCGGTGTGGAAACGCACCGCCTGCCCGGACATGGCGGCCAGCTGCGCGCGCGCTGCTTCGGTCGTACCCGGCTTGCCCAGCGGTTGTCCCTCCAGGTCGGCCGCCTGGTCCGAGCCGATCACCCAGGCATCGGGATGGCGTGCGGCGACCTCGGTGGCCTTGGCGGCGGCCAGCCGCGCGGCCAGCATGGCCGGGGCTTCGCCCGCCAGCGGGGTTTCGTCCACCCGCGGGCGCCCGCACTGGAAAGGCAGCCGAAGCCGCTGCAGCAGGTCGCGGCGATAAACGGACGTCGAAGCCAGGATCAGGGCAGGCATGGGCGGGGCAGGTGGGGAATGACCCGGCAGTCTGGCCCTCCTGGCCGCCCCTCGACAAGCCTGAAGCCGATCTCGATTGACAGCGGCGCCGGTGGTCCTTAACATTCTGCGGCTTATGTCCGCGAACGTGCCCGAAACGCTGGATGCCTGGCGGATGGTCGCAGCGCGAAGGCGCTTCGACGGCCAGGTGCCTCTGGCTGAATTTACCCGCCTGCAGGGGCTTGTTGCCGATACCGAAGGCCAGTGCACGTTTGCGCTGGAATTCGCGCACGACGACATCCTGCGGGTATCCTATGTGGAATTGACCATCGATACCGAGTTGCCGCTGATCTGTCAGCGCAGCCTGCAGCGC